>NZ_JBEZJP010000363.1:0-8749 GCF_040653175.1 Actinomadura sp. NPDC048032 | reverse complement strand
GTCCCTGGGAGGAGCGCGCTGATCCGGCCACGTCATCGGGGCCACCTCCGTGGAAGGCGACCCTCCGAACCTATGCCGGGGTTGAATGCCGTACTTGCGGCCGACGACCCGCTCCTTCATCGGGATCAGCGCGTTGTCCGTGATCTTGATGTGCTCCGGGCAGACCTCGGTGCAGCACTTGGTGATGTTGCAGAAGCCGAGCCCGTGGTCGTCCTGCGCGATGTTGCGCCGGTCGGCCTGGTCGGCCGGGTGCATCTCCAGCTCCGCGATGCGCATGAGGAAGCGCGGGCCCGCGAACTCGGGCTTGTTCTCCTCGTGGTCACGGATGACGTGGCAGACGTTCTGGCACAGGAAGCACTCGATGCACTTGCGGAACTCCTGCGAGCGCTCGACGTCCACCTGCTGCATGCGCAGCTCGCCCGGCTTGGCGTCGCCCGGGTCGAACGAGGGGACCTCGCGTGCCTTCTGGTAGTTGAACGACACGTCCGTGACCAGGTCGCGGATCACCGGGAAGGTGCGCACCGGGGTGACGGTGACCGTCTCCTCCGGGTCGAAGGTCGACATCCGGGTCATGCACAGCAGCCGCGGCATGCCGTTGATCTCCGCGGAGCACGAGCCGCACTTGCCGGCCTTGCAGTTCCACCGGACGGCGAGGTCGGGCGCCTGCGTGGCCTGAAGCCGGTGGATGATGTCGAGGACGACCTCGCCCTCGTTCACCTCGACGGTGTAGTCGGTGAGCTCGCCCGCGCCGTCGTCGCCGCGCCAGACCTTGAACTTCGCCTCGTAGCTCATCGGCCGTCCTCCTCGTTCTCCGCGGCGTCGTCCGCGTCCGGCTCCGGCGCGGCCTCCGCGTCGCCGGCCGGGCCCTTCCCGGCGAGGGGCGTCGGCAGCTCCTCGGCGGTCAGGTACTTCTTCAGCTCGTCGTTGTCGAACAGTTCGAGCAGGTCCTGCCGCATCGGCGTCAGCGGCTGGCGCCTCAGCTCGACGTGCGGCGAGGACGGGTCGCCGGCCAGCGAGCAGACGAGGTTGACCTTCCGCCACTCCGGCGACATCGCCGGGTAGTCGTCGCGGGTGTGGCCGCCGCGGCTCTCCTGGCGCTCCAGCGCCGCCTTCGCGACCGCCTCGGACACCAGCAGCATGTTGCGCAGGTCGAGCGCGAGGTGCCAGCCCGGGTGGTAGCCGCGCCCGTCGCCGACCGCGACGGGGTCGACGCTGACGGCCGCGACCCGCTCGCGGAGCTTGCCGAGCGACTCGATCGCCTGCTTCAGCTCCTCTTCCTTGCGGATGATGCCGACCAGCTCGTTCATCGTCTGCTGCAGCTCGGCGTGGACGGCGTAGGGGTTCTCGCCGCCCTCCCGCTCGAACGGGGCCATCGCCTCGGCCGTCGCCGCCTCGATCTCGGCGTCGGGGACGGCGGGACGCGCCGGGAGGCCGTCCACGTACTCCGACGCGCCGAGCCCGGCCCGGCGGCCGAACACCAGGAGGTCGGACAGCGAGTTGCCGCCGAGCCGGTTCGAGCCGTGCATGCCGCCGGAGACCTCGCCCGCCGCGAACAGGCCGGGCACCTGGGCGGCGCCGGTGTCGGGGTCGACCTCCACCCCGCCCATCACGTAGTGGCAGGTCGGGCCGACCTCCATCGGCTCCTTGGTGATGTCGACGTCCGCCAGCTCCTTGAACTGGTGGTACATCGAGGGCAGCCGCTTGACGATCTCAGCGGCGCCGCCCGGCATCCGGTCGACGACGGTGAGGAAGACCCCGCCGTGCGGCGACCCGCGTCCCGCCTTGACCTCGGAGTTGATCGCGCGCGCCACCTCGTCGCGCGGCAGCAGCTCGGGCGGGCGCTTGTTGTTGTCGGGGTCGTCGTACCAGCGGTCGCCCTCCTCCTCGGTGGTGGCGTACTGGTTCTTGAAGACCTCGGGGATGTAGTCGAACATGAACCGCTTGCCCTCGGAGTTGCGCAGGACGCCGCGGTCGCCGCGCACCGACTCCGTCACGAGGATGCCCTTGACGGACGGCGGCCAGACCATCCCCGTGGGGTGGAACTGGACGAACTCCATGTTCAGCAGCGATCCGCCCGCGAGCAGGGCCAGCGCGTGCCCGTCCCCGGTGTACTCCCAGGAGTTGGACGTGACCTTGAACGCCTTGCCGATGCCGCCGGTCGCCAGCACCACCGCGGGCGCCTCGAACACGACGAACTTGCCGGTCTCCCGGACGTAGCCGAACGCGCCGCAGATCTTCCCGTCTGCGTCCTTCAGCAGCCGCGTGACCGTCGTCTCGGCCCAGACCTTCAGCCTGGCCTCGTAGTCGCCGTGCTCGGCGTGGTCCTCCTGCTGGAGGGCGACGATCTTCTGCTGGGCGGTGCGGATCAGCTCCAGGCCCGTCCGGTCGCCGACGTGCGCCAGCCGCGGGTACTCGTGCCCGCCGAAGTTACGCTGGCTGATCTTGCCGTCCTTGGTGCGGTCGAACAGCGCGCCCCACAGCTCCAGCTCCCAGATGCGCTCCGGGGCCTCCTTGGCGTGCAGTTCCGCCATGCGCCAGCTGTTCATGAACTTGCCGCCGCGCATGGTGTCGCGGAAGTGGACCATCCAGTTGTCGTTGGCGTTGACGTTGCCCATCGCCGCGGCGGCCCCGCCCTCGGCCATCACCGTGTGGGCCTTGCCGAACAGCGACTTGGAGATGATCGCGGTCTTCTTGCCCTGGAGGCGCGCCTCGATCGCCGCGCGCAGCCCGGCGCCGCCCGCGCCGATCACCACGACGTCGTAGAGGTGCCTCTCGATCTCAGTCATGATTCCTTGGCCTCAGTTGAAGATGCGCAGGTCGGAGATGGTGCCGCTGGCGACCAGCGCGACGTACAGGTCGGCCACCACCAGCGAGCCCAGGGTGATCAGGGCGTACATCCCGTGGCGCTGGTTGATCTTGGACACCCAGCCCCACATCCGGTAGCGGAAGGGGTGCTTGGAGAAGTTCTTCAGCCGGCCGCCCACGATGTGCCGGCACGAGTGGCACGACAGCGTGTACAGCCAGAGCAGGACCACGTTCGCGACCAGGATGAGCGTGCCGAGCCCGATGCCGAACCCGCCGTCCTTGCCGTGGAAGGCGCGGACCGCGTCCCAGGTGTTGATCAGGGAGATCGCGAAGGCGGCGAGCCAGAAGTACCGGTGCAGGTTCTGGCCGATCAAGGGGAAGCGGCGCTCACCGGTGTACTTGCCGTGCGGCTCGCGGACGGCGCACGCGGACGGAGCCGCCCAGAACGAGCGGTAGTAGGCCTTGCGGTAGTAGTAGCACGTCAGCCGGAACAGCAGCAGGAACGGCAGCGAGATCGCCGCGAAGGGGATCCAGCCGCGGGTGGCCGCCGGCAGGAAGGTACCGAACTCCGCCGCGTCGCCCGTGTGGCCGTCCACCGTGACGTTGTTGCAGATCTCGTTCAGGCACGGGGAGTAGAACGGCGTCAGGTAGTGGAACTCCGGCACGTAGAAGGCCGCGCCCCAGAAGGCCCGGACGGTCGCGTACACCACCCATGCCGTGAAGATCACGAAGGTCGTGACCGGATACAGGCGCCAGTTGTCCTTGCGGAGGGTGCGTTCCTTGATCTGGGCGCGCGACTTGGCCGGCGCCTCCACAGTGGTCATCGATCGCTCTCCTGAGCTCGGGTCGTCGTGTCCCCGTACCACGGTCCGCGCGCACCATGCGGCCGTTCGCGCCTCGGCCGGCGGCGGGGCGCCCCGGCCGGGCCGCGCGCGGCGGCCGGAGGCCGTGCCGCATGCGGGCCGTGACGCCTCGTGTGCGCTTCCAGCGAAGCGACCCTACGCCACCCGCCAGGAGCTGTGACATACATAACAGGCAGACCCGCATGTGACCCTGACCACAGACTTTAGCCCGTTCGGCGCCCTTTCGCGGCCTCCGGGACCCATAACCAGTCGTTATGATCAAATTGAATCGAGACGAGACCGCTGCGGCATGGCCGCCCGATCGCCGGGCGTGTGCTTCAGCACCGTCCGGGCGAAGTGCGCCTCGGCCTCGCTCGTGCGGCCGGCCCCGTACACCCGCAGCACCTCGGCGAGATCGGGGAAGCGGTCGGCGATGAGCCCGGCGGCCGCCTCGATCTCGGCGGCGGACGCCACCTCGCGCAGCAGGGCCTGGACGAGCCGCGCCGGCTCGGCCGCCCCGCGTCCGGCCGCACGCTCCGCCGCCCCACCTTCGGCCGCGCGCTCCGCCGCGCCCTCGGCGCTCGACGGCGCGGGCCCGGCGGGGACGCGCCCGGAGACCGCGCCGCGCATCCCCGACGTCGTGGCCGCCGACTCCGCCTTGATCTCCTCCAGCCGCGCCTGGACCCCGGCGGCGGTCAGCGCGTCGAAGCCGGGCGCGGCGACGAGGTCCTCGACCGCCATCAGGCGGTGCAGGACGGCCGGGTTGCTGATCTTGGCGCGCTGGCCCGACATGAGCTGGGAGAGCATCGGCGCCGAGAGCCCGAGCACGCCGGCGAGCCCCGACTGCGACATCCCGAGGCGGCCGAGCAGCGGCCGGACGCGGTCGCCGAGCGGCTCTCCGTACCACTCGGTCTGCAGCGCGCGGTTCCGGGCGATCGTGTCCTCGGCGACGCTCACCTCACCGGCCCCCCTTGACGATTTACAGATGCAAACGCTAGATTCGCGACCGCACATGGTTGTGCGGGATCCGCTGCCATCGTGCCACGGAAAACAGCGTTTGCATATGTGACGATCGGAAGGATCGACGATGGGCCTGGCACATCGCCTGGGCGCCGCCACCGCGACGGCCCTGCTCCTCACCGGCGGCCTGGCCGGCTGCTCCCTGCCGGGGACGGACGGGCCCTCGTCCTCGTCCTCGTCCTCCTCCCCGGCAGGCGGCAGGAAGGCCGCGGGCGCCGTGGGCGGCGCGAGCTTCGACGACGCCGCCAAGCCGGTGGTGAAGGGCACCTTCGACAGCCCGATCGCCCAGGGCGCCAAGCTCGACATCGCGGTCATGGGCCTCAGGGCGAAGGGGAGGCTCGCCACCCTCACCGTGCAGCTCACCCCGCACGTGCCCCCCGGCGGACCGACCCGCGTCAACGCCTACCGCCTCAACGGCGAGCACGGCCTCGGCACCGCGCTGATCGACCCGGTCAACCTCAAGCGGTACGTCGTGGTGAAGGACTCCGGCGGCAAGGAGCTGCAGACCGACGAGATCTTCACGAACATGGCCAACGACCAGCCCACCCCGTTCTACTTCACCTTCGCCGCCCCGCCCGAGAACGTGAAGTCCGTCGACCTGCAGATCGGCACATGGCCCACCTTCCGCGACGTCCCGGTCGAGCGGTGAGCCGCGTGCGCCGTCCGGCCGTCCTCGCGGGCGCCCTGGCCCTCGTGCTCGCGGTCCCGGCCGTCGCCGGGGCCGACCCCGGAGCCCCGGACCAGAACCTGGCCCAGAGCGTCCTTTCGATCGAAACCGACGCCTCCGTGCGCGGCATCGACCTCGAACAGGCGGTCGTCCCCCTGGAGGAGGAAGAGGCCGGCGGGCGTCAGGTCACCGTCCGCATCTCGGCGGACGTCCTGTTCGACTTCGGCAAGGCGACGCTCACCGGCGCCGCGCGCCGCCGCATAGCCGAGCTGGCGCCCCGCCTCCGCGACGCCCGGGGAGCGGTCCGGGTGTCGGGGCACTCCGACTCCATCGGCGACCCCGCCTCCAACCTGACGCTCTCCGAACAGCGTGCCGAGGCGGTCAAGGCCGAGCTGGCGGGCGCCCTGACGGGGACGGGCCCGCGGATCGAGGCCCGGGGCTACGGCGAGACCAAGCCCGTCGCCCCCAACGAGCAGGGCGGCAAGGACGACCCCGCCGGCCGCGCCAAGAACCGCCGAGTCGAGATCGTCTACGAGAAGAGCTGACAGCGGGCGGCGAGCGCAAGGACCGCCGCGTGGTCATCCCCGCCGCCCGGTGCCCCTTCCGCTCAGACGGGTGCGGGCGGCGGGCCCAGGTGGTCGAAGATCTGCAGGGGCTCGCCGTCCAGCGTGCGGACGGGGAAGCGAAGTTCCAGCCGGCATGCCGCGAGCGCCCGGCGCGCCGCCTCGGCGTGCGCGGGGCGCTGCGCAGGGTCGGCCGCGCACAGATGCGCGACCAGCGCCCACAACAGGGGCGGGACACCGGGGGGCGGCACGCCGATGCGCTGGCGCGGCGCGGGGTCCCCGGCGCCGGTCAGCATCCGCCAGGCGACCATGCCCGCGGCGTACAGGTCCTGCCGTGGGCCGGGACGGTCCCAGTCGAGCACCTCGGGAGCGAGGTACCCCGGCGTCCCCACGACGAAGCCGGTGGTGGTGAAGCGCTGGTCGTCCTCCCCCAGCGCGATCCCGAAGTCGGCGAGCCGCACGTGCGGCGCCCCGACCGGGCTCGGCTCCAGCAGCAGGTTGGCGGGCTTGACGTCCCGGTGGACGACCCCGGCGCCGTGGATGTGGCTCAGCGCGGCCAGCAACTGGTCCAGGATCTCGGCCGCGTACTCGGGCGGAAGCCTGCCGTAGTCACCGAGGAGCGTCTCCAGCGAACCCCCGCGCACGAGGTCCATGGCGAGGAGCACGTCGTCGTACGCCATGCACGAGGCGTAGGGGGTCAGCACGTGGGGGTGCGCCATGCGCAGCGCCCGTTCCCGGACGACCCGCAGCATCGACGTCGCGCCCTGCTGCCGGACGAGCTTGGCCGCGCAGTACCGCCCTTCCGCGCGGTCGAACGCGCGCCACACGCGGCTGGTCCCTCCCACCCCGATCCGGTCGAGCATGGTGAACCGCCCGCCGATCACCCACCCCGCGTCCACGGCACCGATCGTACGGAAGGCCGCCCGCCCCGCGACCCCGGATTTCCGCTCGCCTGTCAACAGAACGGGCGTTCTAGGCATCTAACACTTGGAGGTACAGGCTCCCCCAGTCGGCGGCCTCCCTAAACTGACGGACCACGCAGACCACGTGCCCTCCCCAGGGCCCGCCCCGAAACGGGACCGATGAGCGACAAAGACCCTCGCCGCGACGACCTCGCGGGGGACGAGGCCGCCCGCCGGCCACCGGCGGCCCCAGAGGCGGCCGGCGGCACGGAACCGGATTCCCCGGGACGAGACGCTTCCGCGGAAGCCGAGACGGATGAGACGGCGACGGGCGAGGAGAAGTCGACCGCCGACGACAAGGACGCCGACGACAAGGAGGCGGTCGCGCCAGGCGGGGCGGAGGCGGAGGAACGCGGGCCGGACGAAGACGCGCCCGCCGGGACCGCCACCGGTGCCCGGCGCGGTGGCGGGCGGCGGAAGGGGCTGCGGTGGGTCGCGGTCGGCGCGGTGGCGCTGCTGCTGGCCGCCGGCGGCGGCGCGGCGTGGCTCTACCACGACCTCGTCGGCGGGATCGAGCAGAAGCACGTCAGCGACAAGCTCGGCGCGAACCGGCCGAAGAAGCTCAACAAGTCGCTCAACATCCTGCTCATCGGGTCCGACACGCGGGAGGGCGAGAACTCGGAGTACGCGGTGCCGGGGATGGCCGGGGCGCGGTCGGACACCACGATCCTGCTGCACCTGTCGCCGAACCGGGACCAGGCGATCGGGATCAGCTTCCCGCGCGACTCGATGGTGAAGATGCCGGCGTGCAAGAAGGAGAAGGGCGGCACCGTCCCGGCCCAGTTCGGGATGCTGAACGCGGCGTTCGCGTACGCGGGGCCGACGTGCACGTGGAAGACGCTGGAGTCGCTCACCGACATCCACATCGACCATTTCGTCCAGGTGGACTTCGCCGGGTTCAAGCGGATGGTGGACGCCCTCGGCGGCGTCGAGATCTGCGTCGACAAGCCCGTCAGGGACCCGAGGGCCGAGCTCTACCTGAAGGCCGGGAAGCAGACCGTGAAGGGGGACGACGCGCTCGGCTACGTGCGCGCGCGCTACTCGCTCGGCGACGGTTCCGACCTGGAGCGCATCGAACGGCAGCAGAAGTTCATGGCGGCGGTGGTCGACAAGGCCACCAGCGGGTCCGTCCTCAAGGATCCGGCGAAGACGTACAAGTTCCTCAAGGCGGCCACCAAGTCGATGACGACCGACGACGACCTGGATCTGGCGGGGATGCGGAAGCTGGCGGACGGGCTCAAGGGGATGAGCGCGGGCCAGGTGCGGTTCGTCACCGTCCCCGTGGAGGGTTACGCGCCGGATCCCAACCGCGTCCAGTGGAACGAGGAACTCGCGAAGCCGCTGTTCGAGGCGATCCGGCACGACGACGAGCTGCCCGCGGAGCCGGCCGGGCCCGCCCGGCCGCGGCCGGCGCCGCCCTCGCCCGGCAAGGTGCGCGTCACCGTGGTCGACGCGGGCGCCCGGGACGCCCGGGTGAAGCAGGTCGTGAACCAGCTCCGGCAGCGCGGGTTCACGGTGGAGAAGAAGGTCGAGAAGGCCGCCGCGGCCCCGGAGAGCCGCCTCGTCTACGCGCCGGCCGCGGAGGCGCAGGCGTCGGCGCTCGCGCGGGACGTCCCGGACGCCCTGCTCACCTCCGACCCCGCCGGTCCGCGGGACGGCGTCCGGCTCGTCATCGGGGCGAACGGGGTGCGCCTCGCGCCGCCCGCCATCAACAAGATCGGCGGAGGCGTCAAGGCGGGCCGCAAGCTCTGCGGCTGACCCTCATCCGGCCGCGAGCAGGATCGCCGCGAGCGTCCCGGCGAGCATGTAGGGGCCGAAGGGGAAGTCGCCCTTGCGGGAGCGGCGGGCGATCATGATGCCGAGGGCGACGAGGCCGCCCGTCAGGTAGGT
>NZ_JBEZJP010000362.1:0-8752 GCF_040653175.1 Actinomadura sp. NPDC048032 | reverse complement strand
GGCATCTCGGCTCCCATTCCTGACACGGGGTGGCCTGCACCAGCGCGACAACCACCGGCTGCTGGAGACGCTGCTCCGGCTGCGCGACATGGGCAACACCCTGATCGTCGTCGAGCACGACGAGGACACCATCGCCGCCGCCGACTGGATCGTCGACATCGGCCCGCGCGCGGGCGAGCACGGCGGCGAGATCGTCGTCTCCGGCACGGTCGAGGACCTGAAGAAGTCCGAGCGCTCCCTCACCGGCGCCTACCTGGACGGCCGCCGCGAGATCGCCGTCCCGCAGATCCGGCGGCCCCGCACCCGGGGCCGCGAGGTCACCGTCAAGGGCGCGCAGCAGAACAACCTGCGCGACGTCGACGTCGCGTTCCCGCTCGGCGTCCTCACCGCGGTCACCGGTGTGTCGGGGTCCGGCAAGTCGACGCTGGTCAACGACATCCTCTACAACTCGCTGGCGAAGAAGCTGAACGGCGCGAAGACCGTCCCCGGCAAGCACAAGCGCGTCAACGGCGTCGACCAGCTCGACAAGGTCGTGCACGTCGACCAGTCGCCGATCGGCCGCACCCCGCGGTCCAACCCCGCGACCTACACCGGCGTGTTCGACCACATCCGCAAGCTGTTCGCGCAGACCACCGAGGCGAAGGTGCGCGGCTACCAGCCCGGGCGGTTCTCCTTCAACGTCAAGGGCGGCCGCTGCGAGAACTGCTCCGGCGACGGCACCATCAAGATCGAGATGAACTTCCTGCCGGACGTCTACGTCCCGTGCGAGGTGTGCCACGGCGCCCGCTACAACCGGGAGACCCTGGAGGTCCACTACAAGGGCAAGACGATCTCCGAGGTGCTCGACATGCCGATCGAGCAGGCCACGGAGTTCTTCGAGCCGATCACGGCGATCCACCGGCACCTGAAGACGCTGAACGACGTCGGCCTCGGCTACGTCCGGCTCGGCCAGCCCGCCCCGACCCTGTCGGGCGGCGAGGCGCAGCGCGTCAAGCTGGCCTCCGAGCTGCAGAAGCGCTCCACCGGCCGCACCATCTACGTGCTCGACGAGCCGACCACCGGCCTGCACTTCGAGGACATCCGCAAGCTCCTCGGCGTGCTGAACGGCCTGGTCGACAAGGGCAACACGGTCCTGGTCATCGAGCACAACCTCGACGTCATCAAGACCGCCGACTGGATCATCGACATGGGCCCCGAGGGCGGCTCGCGGGGCGGCACGGTCGTCGCGACCGGCACCCCCGAGGAGGTCGCCGAGGTCGAGGCCAGCCACACCGGCCAGTTCCTCAAGAAGCTCCTCGCCTGAGTGCCCGGAGGCGGGCCGGTGCGGGACGGGTGAGGCCGTCCACCAGGATGGAGCCATGGAAGACGAAGTGACGCCCGGGGCCGCCGAGGCCGCCGGGAGCGGGGGAGTCGGCCGGCGTGCGGTGCTGTGCGGGACGGGGGCGCTCGGCGCCGCGGCCCTCGCGGGCTGCGCGTCCGGGGGCGGGGCCACGCCCGCCGCGGACCTCAAGGGCAAGCAGGTCGCGAAGGCCGCCGACATCCCGGTCGGCGGCGGCAAGGTCTACGGCGACGAGAAGGTCGTGGTGACCCAGCCGAGCCAGGGCGCCTACAAGGCGTTCACGGCGGTGTGCACCCATCAGGGCTGCACGGTCGGCGGGGTCTCGAACGGGCTGATCAAGTGCCACTGCCACGGCAGCGAGTTCAGGATCGCCGACGGCTCGGTGCAGCGCGGTCCGGCGAAGGAGCCCCTCAAGGAGTACCCCGTGCGGGTCGAGGGCGGCGGCATCGTCGTCACCTGATCATCGAGTCGGGCCCGCGTTGAACCGGCGCGCTCGCGGATCCGTGATTCCCGGTGACGGCCAGGAACCGACAGAGGTCACCGGAGGGGCGAGGATGCCACACAGGTCCGAGACGCAGGCGGACGGAACGGAGCTCGCGCCGGGGGAGGGCGCGCCGGGGGACGGCGCCGCGGGCGGCACCCGCAGGGGGCTGCTCATCGGCGCCGGACTCGCGGGCGTGGCCGGGCTGGCGGCGGCGTGCGGCGGGTCGGGCGACGACGGGGGCGGAGCCGGCTCCGAGGGCGGGCCGGGCGCGGCTCTGGCCTCGGTGGGCGAGATCCCCGTCGGCGGCGGCAAGGTGTTCGAGGACGCCAAGGTCGTCGTCTGCCAGCCCCGCCAGGGCGAGTTCACGGCGTTCTCCGCGACCTGCACCCACCGGGGGTGCGGCGTCGGATCGGTGTCCGGGGGCACGATCAACTGCCACTGCCACGGCAGCAAATTCAAGATCACGGATGGGTCGGTGGCGAGCCCGCCCGCCGACGAGCCCCTGGCGGCGAAGAAGGTCACCGTCCAGGGCGGAAAGATCATGCTCGCCTGAGCGACTTCGCGCGCGCCGGGCCGTCCTCGCGGGGGACGGCCCGCGCGCCGTCGGCGTGCCGCCCCTCCGCCACCTCCTCCTCGGTGGCCGGGGGCGGGTCGCCGGCCCCCGCCTCGGCGCCGTCCGCGACCGGCTCGGGGCCGATGCGGAGCCGGGGGAGGGCCTCCGGGTGGCGGTCGCGGATGTAGGAGACCAGGTGCTCGCGCACGTCGCAGCGCAGGTCCCAGGTGCTCGCCGAGTCGGCGGCGCTCATCAGCGCGCGCACCGTGACGAGGCCGCTCGGCAGCACGTCCACCACCTGCAGCATCCACTCCCGCTGGTCCCACAGCGGGTTGTCCTTCAGCGCCGAGTACAGCTCGGCGCGCAGGTCCTCGACCGGGACCGTCCAGTCCACGTGCAGCTCGACCGAGCCCAGCAGACGGCTGGAGTGCCGCGTCCAGTTCTCGAACGGCTGCTCGGTGAAGTGCGAGACCGGGAAGATCATGCGCCGGTCGTCCCAGAGCTGCAGGACGACGTAGGACAGCGTCAGCTCCTCGACCCGGCCCCAGATGCCCTGCGTGACGACGACGTCGTCCAGCCGCAGCGCGTCGCTGAACGCCAGCTGCAGCCCGGCGAGCAGGTTGCCGAGGGTGGGCCGGGCCGCGATGCCGACCACCAGGCCGGCGACGCCCGCCGAGGCCAGCACCCCCGCCCCGACCGCCCGCACGGCGGGGAAGGTGAACAGCGCCGCTCCGACGGCGAGCACCACGATGATGACGGCGGCGATGCGGCGCAGCAGCAGCATCTGGGTGCGGGCCCGCCGCGCCCGCCGGTTGCGCTCGCCCTCGATCCGCATCAGCCGCGTCAGCGGCGGGTCGCTCAGCGCGTACCCGATCCGCAGCACCAGCCACGTGGAGGCGCCGATCGCCGCGATCCGCATCGCGTGCCGGACCACGTCCTCGGCGTGCCCGCCGATGAACTGGTACGGCATCGCGGTGCTGGAGCTCACCACCACCGCGAACGCGAAGGCGGGCGCGGTGCAGCGCCGGGCGACCCGTCCGGCGCCGGGCCAGCGGTGCGACAGCCGGCCCGCGACGAGCCGGCGGCCCCCCTCCACGACGATCACGGACGTGCCGACGACGGCGGCCAGGACGATCCAAGCCCAGAGCGCGGACACGTGCGCAACGACCCCCTTCCGGATCCGCGGAACCGTTTGACCCTCCCTTTCCGCATGGTTTGCGAACATCCGGGCGGAGGGGAGAGATCTACGTCACCCTCCGGATCGGCGGGGGCCTCCGGCCGCGCGGGGCACGGCGTGTCGGTGCCGCCCATTAGGCTTTCGAGCGTGGCAGATCCGGCGACCTACCGACCCGCACCCGGCTCCATCCCGGAATCCCCGGGGGTGTACCGGTTCCGCGACGAGCACGGCCGGGTCATCTACGTGGGCAAGGCCAAGAACCTGCGCTCGCGGCTGAACTCCTACTTCGCCGACTTCTCCGCCCTGCACCCCCGCACCCAGACGATGGTGCAGACCGCCGCGCGCGTCGACTGGACAGTGGTCGGCACCGAGGTCGAGGCCCTCCAGCTGGAGTACTCCTGGATCAAGGAGTTCGACCCCCGGTTCAACGTCCGCTACCGCGACGACAAGTCCTATCCCTATCTCGCCGTCACCCTGAACGAGGACTTCCCGAGGGTGATGGTGATGCGGGGCGCCAAACGCAAGGGCGTGCGCTACTTCGGGCCGTACTCCCACGCGTGGGCGATCCGGGAGACGGTCGACCAGCTGCTGCGCGTGTTCCCCGTCCGCACGTGCAGCGCCGGCGTGTTCAAGCGGCAGCACCAGCTCGACCGCCCCTGCCTGCTCGGCTACATCGGCAAGTGCTCGGCGCCGTGCGTCGGCCGCGTCTCGCCGGAGGAGCACCGGCTGCTCGCCGAGGACTTCTGCGACTTCATGGCGGGCAACACCACCCGGTTCATCAAGCGCCTCGAACGCGATATGCGCGAGGCCGCCGCGTCCCAGGAGTACGAGCGCGCCGCCCGGCTCCGCGACGACATCCGCGCCCTGGAGCGCGCCCTGGAGAAGCAGGCGGTCGTGCTGCCCGACCGCACCGACTGCGACATGGTCGCCTTCGCCGAGGACGAGCTGGAGGCGGCCGTCCAGGTGTTCTACGTGCGCGGCGGCCGCATCCGCGGGCAGCGCGGCTGGGTCGTCGACAAGGTCGAGGACGTCACCACCGCCGACCTGGTCGAGCACTTCCTCATCCAGATCTACGGCGAGAGCGAGTCGGTGCCCCGCGAGGTCTTCGTCCCGGCCCTGCCGCCGGAGGTGGAGGCCATGACCGAGCTGCTGTCGGAGCAGCGCGGCGGGCCCGTCCGGCTGCGCGTCCCGCAGCGCGGCGACAAGCGGACCCTGCTGGAGACGGTCGCGCGCAACGCCCACGAGGCGCTCAAGCAGCACAAGACCCGCCGCGCCTCCGACCTCACCACCCGCAGCCGCGCGCTGCAGGAGCTCCAGGAAGCCTTGGAGCTCGACGACGCGCCCCTGCGGATCGAGTGCTACGACGTGTCCAACCTGCAGGGCACCGACGTGGTCGCGTCCATGGTCGTGTTCGAGGACGGCCTCGCCCGCAAGAGCGAGTACCGCCGGTTCACGATCAAGGCCGTGCAGGGGCAGGACGACGTCCGCTCCATCCACGAGGTCATCACCCGACGGTTCAGGCGCTACCTGGCCGAGAGCGAGAAGACCGGCGAGCTCGACTCCCTCGGCGACCCGGAGGAGGGCGCGCACCAGCCGATCGACCCGGAGACCGGGAGGCCGCGCAAGTTCGCCTACCCGCCCAACCTGGTCCTCGTCGACGGCGGCCCCCCGCAGGTCGCGGCCGCGCAGCGCGCCCTCGACGAGCTCGGCGTCGACGACATCGCGGTGTGCGGGATCGCCAAGCGGCTGGAGGAGCTCTGGCTTCCCGGCGAGAGCGACCCGGTGATCCTGCCGCGCAACAGCGAGGGCATGTTCCTCGTCCAGCGGGTCCGCGACGAGGCGCACCGGTTCGCCATCACCTTCCACCGGCAGCGGCGGTCCAGGTCCATGACGGTCAGCGAACTCGATAACGTTCCTGGTCTGGGTCCGGCGCGCCGCGCGGCGCTGCTGAAGCACTTCGGGTCGCTGAAGCGGCTGAAGGACGCGACGCCCGCGCAGGTCGCCGAGGTCCCGGGAATCGGCATGCGCAGCGCCGAGAGCATCGTGGCGGCGCTGCACGGCGGCGCCGCGCCGCCGGACGGCGGGGGCGAGGGACCCGGCGGGGACGACGGGGAGCACAGGGGGAGTAGCGGATGACCAGCGAGACCAAGATCCCGGACATCGTGATCGTCACCGGCATGTCCGGGGCGGGCCGCAGCACCGCGGCCAAGTCGCTCGAGGACCTCGACTGGTTCGTGGTCGACAACCTGCCGCCCGGGCTGCTGGCCACGATGGCCGACCTCGGCGGCCGGGTGAAGGACGCGGTGCCGCGCATCGCCGTCGTCGTGGACGTCCGCAGCCGCGCGTTCACCGACGACCTGCACTCCTCGATCGCCGAGCTGGAGGCCCGCGGCGTCCACCCGCGCGTGGTGTTCCTGGAGGCCGGCGACGCCGACCTCGTGCGCCGGTTCGAGAGCGTCCGCCGCCCCCACCCGCTGCAGGGCGACGGCCGCCTGGTGGACGGCATCGCCCGCGAGCGCGACCTGGTCCGCGAGGTCCGCGCCGAGGCCGACCTGGTGATCGACACCAGCGGCCTCAACGTGCACGAGCTGCGCAACAAGATCATCGGCTTCTTCGGCACGGACAGCGGCGAGTCCAGCCTGCGCGCCACCGTCGTCTCGTTCGGCTACAAGTACGGCCTGCCGGTCGACGCCGACCTCGTCGTCGACTGCCGGTTCCTGCCGAACCCGCACTGGGTGCCGGAGCTGCGGCCGAAGACGGGCCGCGACGCCGCCGTCCGCGACTACGTCCTCGGGCAGCGCGGCGCCAAGGAGTTCCTGGACGCCTACGCCGAGGTGCTGCGGCTCCTCGCCGACGGGTATGAACGCGAGGGCAAGCACTACGTGACGCTTGCCGTGGGATGTACCGGTGGAAAACACCGTAGTGTTGCCATGGCGGAACAGATCGCCGCCCGGCTGCGGGACGAGGGCATCGAGGTGCAGGTCGCCCATCGTGACCTCGGCCGCGAATGACGGACCGCGCCGGGACCCGGCGGGAGTCCCGGACGAGGAGAGAAACGGCACGGTGAAGCCCCTCGGCCCGAAGGTCGTCGCGCTCGGCGGGGGCCACGGCCTCTACGCGTCGCTGTCGGCGCTGCGCCGCGTCACCGACCGGCTGACCGCGATCGTCACCGTCGCCGACGACGGCGGTTCCAGCGGCCGGCTGCGCCGCGAGCTCGGCGTGCTGCCGCCCGGCGACCTGCGGATGGCGCTCGCCGCCCTCTGCGGCGACGACGAGTGGGGCCAGACCTGGCGGGACGTCGTCCAGCACCGCTTCCGCAACGAGGGCGACCTGCAGGGCCACGCCGTCGGCAACCTGCTCATCGTCGCGCTGTGGGAGCTGCTCGGCGGCGACGGCGCCTCACCGGGTTCCACCGTCGCCGGGCTCGACTGGGTCGGCCGGCTGCTCGGCGCGCACGGCCGCGTGCTGCCGATGGCGGCCGTCCCGATGGACATCGTCGCCGAGGTGCGCGGCGCCGACCCCGCGAGGCCCGACGAGATCACCCATGTCAAGGGCCAGGTGGCGTGCGCCAGGACGCCCGGCAGCGTGCTCGGCGTGTCGCTGGTGCCGGCCGATCCGCCCGCCTGCCCCGAGACCCTCGCCGCCGTCGACGACGCCGACTGGATCGTGTTCGGCCCCGGCTCGTGGTTCACCAGCGTCCTGCCGCACCTGAAGGTGCCCGCGCTGGCCCGCGCCCTCACCACCTCCCGCGCCCGCCGCGTCGTCGCGCTGAACCTCGCGCAGCAGCCCGGCGAGACCGACGACTTCTCGCCGCAGACCCACCTGGAGGTGCTGCAGGCGCACGCGCCCGACCTGCGCGTGGACGTCGTCCTCGCCGACCGCGGGGTCGTGGACGACCCTGACGCTCTCGACAAGGCCGTCAAGGACCTCGGCGGACGTCTCGTGCTGGCCGACGTCGCCGCCGACGACGGATCGCCGCGTCATGAACCCGCCCGTCTGGCCCAAGCCTTCGTACAGATATTCACCGAGTGACGACCGGCGCGGCCGGGATCGGCCACACTGCTGGAAGTCCGATAGGGGGAGGGTTCATCAGATGGCGATGACCGGTGTGGTCAAGGACGAGCTGAGCAGGCTCACGGTGCTGAAGCCGTGCTGCCGCAAGGCCGAGGTCTCGACGCTGCTGCGGTTCGCGGGCGGCCTGCACCTGGTCAGCGGCCGCATCGTGATCGAGGCCGAGATCGACACCGGTGTGGCGGCGAGGAGGCTGATCAAGGACATCTCGGAGGTGTTCGGGCACACCTCCGAGGTCGTCGTGCTCGCCCCGAGCGGCCTGCGCAAGGGCAACCGCTACGTCGTGCGCGTCTTCCGCGACGGCGAGTCGCTCGCCCGGCAGACCGGCCTCATCGACAACAACGGCCGGCCCGTCCGCGGACTGCCCCGGCACGTCGTCGCCGGCGCCGCCTGCGACGCCGAGTCGGCCTGGCGCGGCGCGTTCCTCGCGCACGGCTCCCTCACCGAACCCGGCCGCTCCATGTCGCTGGAGGTGACCTGCCCCGGCCCCGAGGCCGCCCTCGCCCTCGTCGGCGCCGCCCGCCGCCTGAAGATCCACGCCAAGGCCCGCGAGGTCCGCGGCGTCGACCGCGTCGTCGTCCGCGACGGCGACGCGATCAGCGCCCTGCTCACCCGGCTCGGCGCCCATGACAGCGTCCTGGCCTGGGAGGAGCGCCGGATGCGCCGCGAGGTCCGCGCCACCGCCAACCGCCTCGCCAACTTCGACGACGCCAACCTGCGCCGCTCCGCCCGCGCCGCCGTCGCCGCCGGCGCCCGCGTCGCCCGCGCCCTGGAGATCCTCGGCGACGACGCCCCCGAGCACCTCGTCAACGCCGGGCGCCTCCGCCTGGAGCACAAGCAGGCCTCCCTGGAGGAGCTCGGCCAGCTCGCCGACCCGCCCCTCACCAAGGACGCCATCGCCGGCCGGATCCGCCGCCTCCTCGCCATGGCCGACAAGCGCGCTGGCGACCAGGGCATCCCCGGCACCGAGGCCAACCTCACCGCCGACATGCTCGCGCAGTGATTCCCAGGGGGGCGACCCCCTGGAACCCCCGTTGCGAGCCGGGCGATCCTCACGCCACGGTGCTGGTTTCCGTGCCCGTGCGGGTTGCCCACGCCACGGTCAGGTCGCCTTCGAGGACCCCGACC
>NZ_JBEZJP010000361.1:0-8767 GCF_040653175.1 Actinomadura sp. NPDC048032 | reverse complement strand
GCCGGATGTCCTCGCCCTGCCCGTCCAGGTTCGCCGCGCCGACCTGCAGCAGCCGCGACAGCGAGCCCTGCCATGCGCGACGTGCGCGGGCAGCTGTTCGACGCCGCCGAACGCGTCCTGCTGCGGGAGGGGCCGAGCGCGCTGACCAGCCGGGCCGTCACCGCCGAGGCGGACTGCGCCAAGGGCGTCCTGCACCGGCACTTCGCCGACTTCGACGCCTTCCTCGCCGAGTTCGTGCTGGACCGCGTGGACCGGATGGACGCCGAGGCCGCCGCCCTCCGCGACGCCGCCGGGACCGGCACCGTCGTCGGCAACCTCTCCGCCGCCCTGAGGGCCGTCTTCGCGTCGGTCGCCGTCGCGATCCTCCCCCTCATCACCTTCCAGGACGAGCTGCGCGCCCGGCTGCGGCGGACCTGGCCGGCCGGCGTGCCGGTGCTCACCGAGGCCGTGGAGATGATCGCCTCCTACCTCGCCGCCGAGCGCGAACTCGGCCGCGTCGCGGCGGACGCCGAGGTCGACCTGCTCGCCCCCACCCTGGTCGGCGCCGCCCACCTGCTGTTCGCCGACCGGACCGCCGCGCCTCCGGACGACGAGGCCGTGCGCAGGACGGTCACCGGGGTCGTCGCGGCCGCGCTGCGCTGACCCTCCCTTACAGCCGTTCGACGACGATCCGGTCGTCCCGGACGGTCACCGGCGTGTCGAAGGCGGCGCAGGCCCTGGCGAAGCGGTCGATGATCCAGGCGCGGTCGGCGCCGGCGGCCAGGCGGGTGCGGCAGAAGTCCAGCCGGATCGGCACCGCCTCGATCCGGGACGGCCCGGCGGCGTCCAGCGTCACCAGGAACAGCAGGCCGAGGTCGTTGCGCAGCAGGGCGTCCACCGCGTAGTCGTCGATGAAGTCGCCCATGTCGAACACGACCGGCCACGCCACGGCGTGGAAGACGTGTGCGGAACTCCCGGCGACGAGCGTCGCGCCCGCGTCCACCAGCCTCCCCGCCGCGCGCCGGACGTAGGGCAGCGGCGCCGGGATCATGTTCGGCCCCCAGTGCGGCATGACCAGGACGGCGTCGTGGCCGCCGCGGAGCCGCCGGATCTCCTCCAGCAGGGAGCCGGGGACGCCGTCCTCCAGGTCGGCGAGGGCGACGCCCGGCCGGTCCGGTCCGGCGGCGAAATCGGCCGGATGGTCGGTGACGCCGACGACCGCGACCCGCGCTCCCCCCGCCTCCAGGACGGCGGGCTCCCGCGCCCGCGGGAGGTCCTCGCCGGCTCCGACGGTCCGGATGCCCGTCCGCCGGAGGATGTCGAGCGTGTCCGCCAGCGCGTCCGGCCCGTAGTCCAGAGCGTGGTTGTTGGCGAGCGTCACGCAGTCGACGCCGAGATCGGCGAGGGTTTCGGCCGCGGCCGGCGGCGCGCGGAAGTGGAACGGCTTGTCCGGCGCGTCCCACCGCCGCCCGCGCCCGGACACGCAGCACTCCAGGTTCACCAGGGCGAGGTCGGCCTCGTGGAAGACCTCGCGCACCTCCTCGGAGAACAGGCCGTGCGGGCCGGACGCGGCGATCTCCTCCGCCACGCCGCGTCCGAGCATCGTGTCCCCCGCGAGCGCGATCGTGATGGCCATCGCAGAACCCCCAGGACAGTCGTGCCCTGTTCGGGGACGGCTCTCACCGGTCGCGGCGAGATCGGGCGGCGCGCTCAGGAGAGCGCGCGGCCCGGGCCCTTCTTGATCTGGTCGACGAAGAGCCGGGCGAGCGCCTGCTGCCCGGCGACCGTCGGGTGGTAGCTGCGCGGCTCCGCTTCGAGCGCCGCGAGGTTCAGCGTCAGGCCGTTCATGTATGCGTCACGGCTGCCGACCTCGTGGCCGGCGAACGCGCTGTAGGCGTCCACGAACTCGACGCTGCCGTGCCGGTGCCCGGCCACCTTGCGCGCGTCGGCCTCCGTCACCGACTGCCGGATCACCCCGCCCAGCTCGTAGGCCCGCGCGTTCAGCCAGCGCTGGTCCGGCACGGTGATGTTGTCCCCGTCCACGCCGCTGACCTCGGAGAACGCCTTCGGGTAGGACATCACGACCACCCGCGCGTACGGCGCCCGCGCGGTGATCTCGGCCAGCAGGGCGGGCAGGCTCCGCCGGAGCTCGGCCATCCGCCGGGCGATCTCCTCGCCCTGCGCGGAGCAGCCCCGCCCCCACGGCAGCTTCACCACGCAGCCGGCGAGCACCCGCGAGAACCCGACGTCGTTGCCGCCGATGCTGATGGTGACCAGGCTAGTGTCCTGTCCGATGCGGCCGATCTGCGGGGGTTCGCCGCCCCGTCCGTCCAGCACGTCCTCGGTGGTCGCGCCGGAGCACGCCCAGAACGCGGCACCCTTCGCGAAACGGAACGCCCGCGAGACCTCGTGGAAGTACGCCTTGGACGTCCGGTGGCACCGGTCGAGCGGGTTCTGGTCGCCCACGGTCGCCTCCGCGCCGACGCCCGCCGAGTACGAGTCCCCCAGCGCGACGTAGGCGCCCCGCGTCGCCACCTCGGCCGGGGTGATCGTCCGGGTGCCCGCGACGACCGGGTCGGCGCGCCGCTCGGGATCCGGAGCGTGGCACCCGGCCCCGAACACCTCGCACCGCGCCGCCGGCATCGCCACCAGAGGGACGACCGCCAGCGCCAGCAGCAGCGCCAGGAGCGCGAGCGCGGCCCCCCGCTCGCCAAGACGGCCCCGCACCCACGCGACCGGGCTGATCATCGCTCTCCTCCGTGCACGCACCGGACGTCCATGGGACGGACGTCCGCCGGGCGCCCCAGGTTCCCGCCTTTACATTGTAGATCTTTAACTGGGACGTCCGAGCGGCGCCCACATGACCAGCCGGGGGCCCAGCTCGTGCAGGCCGGCCTCGACCTCGGCGTCCCAGTAGGCCGCGATCCCCGGCCCCCACCGCTCCCGCGGCAGTTCCGCGAACCCGTGCCGGGCGTACCAGGGGCCGTTCCACGGGACGTCCCGGAACGTGAGCAGGCTGACTCCGGGCGCCCCGGCCGCGGCGGCCCGCGCCTTGACCTCCTCCAGGAGCAGAACGCCGATCCCGCGCCCCACCAGGTCTCCGCGCACCGAGATCTGCTCCAGGTGCGCGGCCCCGTCGACCTCCTCGACGGCGGCGAACCCGACCGGCGGGTCCCCCGCCACCACGATCTCCGCGCCCTTCCCGATCACCTGCTCGACCACGGTCGGGCCCGGCGGGAACACGATCCCGATCTCGCGGAACATCGCGTCCCCCGAGTTCTCGATCTCCGCCAGCCCCGGCAGGTCCTCGGCCCGCGCCGTCCTGACCTCATGCCCCATGCCGCGATCGTAGGCGCTCCCCCGGACCCCGTCCTCCCGATTATCCGGCCCCTGGTCAGGCGTAGAAGCGCATGTGCCAGTCCATCGGCGGCTCGCCGTAGGAATCGGCGGGCGGGCTCGGGCCGAACTCGACGGCGCTGCCCTCGGCGAGGACGGCGATGGTCCCGGCGGCCTCGACGCCCGCGCGCCAGTGCTCGGGGACGGCCCGCGAGCCGTACCGGGCGCCGAGGAGGTTCCCGCAGACGGCCCCCGTGGAGTCGCTGTCGCCGGAGTGGTTGACGGCGAGCAGCATCCCGCGCGGGACGATCTCCAGCGGGTACCCGCCCGCGGCCTCGGCGGCCAGCGCGGCGTGGACCGCGATGGCGAGGGCCTCCGGACCGGTGAACCCGCCGCCGAGGCTCTCCAGCCGCTCGGGAGCCGGGCCGCTGAGCGGCAGCGCCAGCGCCTTCTCCAGCGCCGCCGACGTCTCCTCGTGCCCGGCGTGCTTGCGGAGCTCCGCCATGGCGACCCTCAGCGCGTCGGCGAGGGCGGCGCCGTGGACGAGCGCCGACACCGCCACGGCGAGCGTGCCCGCGGGGAGGCGGCCGGACGGGTGGCCGTGGGTGAGCGCCGCCGTGCCCTGCCCCCGGGCGAAGACGGCCCCCGGATCGGGATGCCCGAAACCGCACGGCGCGGCCCGGACCGTCCCGGCGGAGCCCTTGGAGTCGTTGACGGGCTCGTCCACCGTGCCGAGCGGCCATCCCGGCTTGCCGCGCTCCGCCGCCCTGCGCAGCGCGGCGAGGGTGGTGCGGCCGGCGCCGCGTCCGGCCGTCACCGCCGGGTCGCGCAGCGCCGGACCGCTCACGAGCGAGTCCTGCTCCGGGATCCGCTCGCCCTGGGCGCGGAGCCACGCGAGGTAGTTCGCCTGCGCCAGCCCGAAGTACGCGCCGCCGATCCCCCTCGCCCGGGCCCGGATGGACGCCTGGACGCCCGCCTGCGCGGTGAGCAGGCTCAGCTGCGTCGCCTCCCCGATCTCCGCGCGCCGGGGAAGCCCGGTCACGCCCGCCGGTCCGCAGGCCGCGCGGATCTCGGCGAGCGACATCCCCTCCACGGGACGTCCGAGCGCCTCACCGACCGCCCCTCCGAACAGGCACCCCAGCATCCGATCGCCCGCCGTGTCCGCCATTCCCGACACGCTACCGATCACGTCCCGCCCCGCCGAACCGCCCGGGAAACCCCACCGGCGGCCCCGGCCCCCTCCGCCGGCAGGGTGGCGGCTCCCTCCCCGAGGGGAGCCGGATCACGCGCACGAGGGAGGCCCCGCACCGGGCGCAGGCCCTTCACTGTCCGTGCAGGCAACCGCACGACCGGAAGGGCGAACATGCTGAGGAACGCAACGGCGGTGGTCCGCCGGATGCACGGCCATACCGTCGAGGACGCGCCGCGGTGGGCGGTCGTCTCCGCCTACGCCGCGAGCCTGGTGGTCCTGCCGTCCTGCGTCTGGCGGATCGCGCTGGGCTTCGGCGCTCCGATCGGGCCGCTCCGCGGGGACGCGAGCGACGCGCGGGGCGACGTCCCCGCCTGGCTCCCGATGTGGGGATACACGATCTTCCTCAGCGTCCTCAGCGAAGCGCTGGCCTTCCTCGCCGTCGGCCTCGTCTCCCGGTGGGGCGAGGTCGTCCCGCGCCGGGTCCCCGGGCTCGGCGGGCGCAGGGTGCCGGTCCTGGCCGCCGCCGTCCCGGCGGGCGCGGGCGCCGCCCTCCTCACCGTGGGAACGCTCGTCGCCCTGCCCGGCTTCAACGACTTCACCGCCCCGGACGGGACCGCGGTGCGGCTCGAAGGCTGGAGGCTCGTCCTCTTCGCCGCCTCCTACGGCCCTCTCGTGGCCTGGGGTCCCCTCCTGGCAGCCGCGACCATCGCCTACTGCCTCCGCCGCAGACAGCGCCCCTCCCCCGCCGCCCTGACCACGCGCTGAACAGCCAACACCAAAACAGAGCCGCCCCGGCCAGCTCCCCACACCGCTGGGACGGCTAGCCCGTGGCGGCCTCGGGCTTTTGGGCGTAGAGCGCGTCCCTGGCAGGACACCCGGTGCGCGCCGTCAGTGACACAGCGATGCGCCGCCGCGGCCCTCAGCAGGCTGTCACGGGTCGGCTGGGACGTCCTCACCGAGGAGAACCACCCGCCACGACCTGAGGGCACTGAAATTGGGCTGCGTCCGGGACGTGGCCGGGGGCATGCTGAGGCATGGCGTGGAAGCTGACCGGCGATGTCGAAGAGTTCCTGGCGCGCGCGGAGGGATTCTTGTGCGCCGATCCTGTGGCGAACACTGTGCCGCTGACGGTGACCAAGGCGATCAGGGCCCTGGGGCCCGGCCTGTACCCGAAGGCGCTGTTCGGCTGGTGGACGGCGGGTGGCGACGTCGCGGGCACCTGCGTGTGGACGGGACCGTATCCGGTCCTGCTGAGCGCGATGCCGGGGCCTGCGGCGTCGGAGCTGGCCGAGGTTCTGGCCGGACGCGAGCCGGCGGTCCCCGGCGTCAACGGGACGCAGGAGACCGCCGAGCACTTCGCGGACGCGTGGACCCGCCGGATCGGAAGCCCGGCCCGCGTCGCGCGGCACGAGCGGCTCCACCGGCTGGCGGGTCTCGACATGCCGGACCCGCCGCCG
Organism: Actinomadura sp. NPDC048032; assembly: GCF_040653175.1. Classification (NCBI taxonomy): domain Bacteria; kingdom Bacillati; phylum Actinomycetota; class Actinomycetes; order Streptosporangiales; family Thermomonosporaceae; genus Actinomadura; species Actinomadura sp. NPDC048032. Next base: position 2,803 of record NZ_JBEZJP010000361.1, on the reverse strand, counting down.
GAAGGCGCCGCGCGCGTCGCGGACGTCGGCGACCAGGAGCTGGTGCGCGACTGGTACGCGGCGTTCCGCCGTGACGCCGGCGGCCACGGCGACCCGAACACGGCGATGATCGACGGGCGGCTGGCGGAGGGCGGCATCGTGCTGTGGGAGGCGGGCGGACGCCCGGTGGCCCTGGCGGGACGGACGCCGGCGATCGCGGGAACGGCGCGCGTGGCGCCCGTCTACACCCCCGCCGAGCACCGCCGCCGCGGCTACGGGGCCGCGGTGACCGCCGCCGTCACCCGCGCCGCCCAGGACGCCGGCGCCGCCGAGGTCGTGCTGTTCACCGACCTCGCCAACCCGACCAGCAACAGCGTCTACCACCGCCTCGGCTACCGCCCGGTCGAAGACCGCCTCGTCCTCGCCTTCCCGTCACCCGCCCGCCCCTGAAGCGGCCATTCCCGCCGATCGCTCCCGGCGGGCCGGTGAGCGCGTCCGTTTGGGCTGGGGTTCGTGGGGGTCGGTGGGCTGTTGGGGGCAGAGCGTCGTTGGCCGGGGGCTACTTGACGCCGGCCTCCTTCATGTCGCGGAGTTCGCGCTTGAGTTCCTTGATCTCGTCGCGGAGGCGGGCGGCCAGTTCGAACTGCAGGTCGGTGGCGGCCTGGTGCATCTGGTCGGTCATCTGCTCGATGAGGCCCTCCAGCTCCTCGCGGGGGCGCTCGCCGACCAGGTCGGCGGCGTGGCGGCCGGCCTCCCTGGTGCGGGACGCGAGGCCGGGGACGGGCGCCTTGCCGCGGCTCTGCTGGCGGCCGGCGCCGCCGATCAGGGTCTCGGTGTCGGCGTCCTCGCGGGCGAGGGAGTCGAGGATGTCGGCGATGCGCTTGCGCAGCGCCTGCGGCTCGATGCCGTGCTCCTCGTTGTAGGCGCGCTGCTTGGCGCGGCGCCGGGTGGTCTCGTCGATCGCCCGCTCCATGGACGGGGTGACGGTGTCGGCGTACATGTGGACCTGGCCCGACACGTTGCGGGCCGCGCGGCCGATCGTCTGGATGAGGGACGTCTCCGAGCGCAGGAAGCCCTCCTTGTCGGCGTCGAGGATCGCCACGAGGGAGACCTCGGGCAGGTCGAGGCCCTCGCGGAGGAGGTTGATGCCGACGAGGACGTCGAAGTCGCCGGCGCGCAGCTCGCGCAGCAGCTCGATGCGGCGCAGGGTGTCGACCTCGCTGTGCAGGTAGCGGACCTGGATGCCGAGTTCGAGGAGGTAGTCGGTGAGGTCCTCGGCCATCTTCTTGGTGAGGGTGGTGACGAGGACGCGCTCGTCGCGCTCGGTGCGCTCGCGGATCTCGTGGATGAGGTCGTCGATCTGGCCCTTGGTGGGCTTGACGACGATCTCCGGGTCGATCAGGCCGGTGGGGCGGATGACCTGCTCGACGACGTCGCCCTTGACGCGGTTCATCTCGTAGGGGCCGGGCGTCGCCGACAGGTAGACGGTCTGGCCGATCCGGTCGAGGAACTCCTCCCACTTCAGCGGGCGGTTGTCCATGGCGGACGGCAGCCGGAACCCGTGCTCGACCAGCATCCGCTTGCGGGACGCGTCGCCCTCGTACATGGCGCCGATCTGCGGGACCGTCTGGTGGGACTCGTCGACGACGAGGAGGAAGTCTTCGGGGAAGTAGTCGAGGAGGGTGTTCGGGGCGGTGCCGGGGCCGCGGCCGTCGATGTGCCGGGAGTAGTTCTCGATGCCGGAGCAGGTGCCGACCTGCCGCATCATCTCGATGTCGTAGGTGGTGCGCATGCGCAGGCGCTGCGCCTCCAGCATCTTGCCCTGCCGCTCCATCACGGCGAGGGTCTCCTCCAGCTCGGCCTCGATCTGGCCGATGGCCCGCTCCATGCGCTCGGGGCCCGCGACGTAGTGGGAGGCGGGGAAGACGTACAGCTCCTCGTCCTCGGTGATCAGCTCGCCGGTGAGCGGGTGCAGGGTGGCGAGCTTCTCGATCTCGTCGCCGAACATCTCGATCCGGACGGCGAGCTCCTCGTACTGCGGGATGATCTCGACGGTGTCGCCGCGGACGCGGAAGGTGCCGCGGGTGAAGGCGAGGTCGTTGCGGGTGTACTGCATGCCGACGAGCTGCCGGAGCAGGTCGTCGCGGTCGATCTCCTGGCCGACCTTCAGCCGGACCATCCGGTCGACGTACTCCTGCGGCGTGCCCAGGCCGTAGATGCAGGACACGGACGCGACGACGACGGTGTCGCGGCGGGTGAGCAGCGAGTTGGTCGCCGAGTGCCGCAGCCGGTCGACCTCGTCGTTGATCGAGGAGTCCTTCTCGATGTAGGTGTCGGTCTGCGGGATGTACGCCTCGGGCTGGTAGTAGTCGTAGTACGACACGAAGTACTCGACGGCGTTGTTCGGCAGCATCTCGCGCAGCTCGTTGGCGAACTGGGCGGCGAGGGTCTTGTTCGGCTGCATGACGAGGACGGGCCGCTGCAGCTTCTCCACCAGCCACGCGATCGTGGCGGTCTTGCCGGTGCCGGTCGCGCCGAGCAGCACGTTGTCCTTCTCACCGGCCGAGACGCGGGCGGCGAGCTCGGCGATCGCCTGCGGCTGGTCGCCCGACGGCGTCATCTCGGTGACGACCTCGAACGGCGCCACGCGGCGCCGCAGGTCCGTGACTGGGCGCATCGACACTCCCCCTGGATTCGGCCATCTCCCTGCTCTCCCAACTGTATGCAGGGGCTCCGACATTCCGGGGCCGCGCGCGGGCCTTGGGGAGCTTCGCGGGGGCGACCGTGAGGTCTCCGGCGTCGGGGGCGACCGCGGTGGCGTACC
>NZ_JBEZJP010000360.1:0-8787 GCF_040653175.1 Actinomadura sp. NPDC048032 | reverse complement strand
GCCTTCGACTCCTCTCGGGCTTCGCCTTCGACTCCTCTCGGGCTTCGCCTTCGACTCCTCTCGGGCTTCGCCTTCGACTCCTCTCGGGCTTCGCCCTTCGATCTCCTGCGGGTCCGGCTTCCGTTTCCCTTTCAGGTTCTGCTCCTCGTCCCCCTTTTCGGGGGTGGTGTGGGGGTTGGGGTGGGTGGTTATGATCTGTCCCACTTGCTCTCACCTGCGGCTTTGTGGGGAAGGTGGCGGTTGTGTCGATCGTTGCTCGGGCTCGGCGGCATTCGGTGGGGGATCTGCTGCATCGGACGGCGCGGCGGGATCCTCGGAAGCTGGCCGTCGTCAGCGGGGAGTTGCGGGTCACCTACGCGGAGTTCGACGCCGCGGTGAACCGGGCCGCGCACGCTCTGGCGGCGCGGGGGCTCCGCAAGGGGGACCGGCTGGCGCTGCTCAGCCACAACTGCTGGCAGTACGCGGTGACGGTGTTCGCCACGGCCAAGCTCGGCGTGGTGCTCGTCCCGGTGAACTTCATGCTGAACGCCGAGGAGATCGCCTACATCCTCGGGCACTCGGGGGCGTCCGGGATCGTCGCGGAGGACGCGCTCGCCGCGACCGCGGAGAAGGCGCTCGCCGCGGCCGGCGTCCAGGACGGGGTGCGCGGGTGGATCCCCCTGTCGGGCGCCGCGCCGGGCGAAGGGTGGGAGGACGTCGACGCCTGGTGGCGCGACGGGCCCGCGACGGCGCCGGACGTCATGGTCGAGGACGACGACCCGCTGCGGATCATGTACACCTCGGGGACCGAGTCGCGGCCCAAGGGCGTGGTGCTGACCAGCCGGTCGCTCGTCGGCCAGTACGTGAGCTGCGTGATCGACGGCGAGATGAGCGCCGACGACGTCGAGGCGCACACGCTGCCGATGTACCACTGCGCGCAGCTCGACTGCTTCTTCTCCGTCGACGTCTACCTCGGCGCCACCAGCGTCATCCTGCCGGGGCCCGACCCCGCGGCGCTGCTGGAGACGATCGAGCGGGAGAAGGTCACCAAGCTCTTCTGCCCGCCGACCGTCTGGATCTCGCTGCTGCGCCACCCCGACTTCGAGCGGCGCGACCTGTCCAGCCTGCGGAAGGGCTACTACGGGGCGTCGCCCATGCCCGTCGAGGTGCTCCGGGAGCTGATGCGGCGGCTGCCGGACGTGCGGCTGTGGAACTTCTACGGGCAGACGGAGATGGCGCCGCTCGCCACCATCCTCAAGCCGCACGAGCAGCTCGAACGGGCCGGGAGCGCGGGGCGTGCGGCCGTCAACGTGGAGACCGTCCTCGTCGACGACGCGGGCGAGCCGGTGCGGGCCGGGGAGGTCGGCGAGATCGTCCACCGCAGTCCCCACGCCGCGCTCGGGTACTACCGCGACGAGGAGAAGACCGCCGAGGCGTTCCGGGGCGGATGGTTCCACTCCGGCGACCTCGGGATCATGACCGAGGACGGCTACCTGACCGTCGTCGACCGCAAGAAGGACATGATCAAGACCGGGGGCGAGAACGTCGCCAGCCGGGAGGTCGAGGAGGCCGTCTACGAGCTCGACGGGGTGGCCGAGGTCGCCGTCTTCGGGATCAGCCACCCGCACTGGATCGAGGCCGTCACGGCGGTGGTGGTGCCGAAGCCGGGCGCCGCTCTGACCGTGGACGACGTCCATGCCCATGCTCGTGAGCGTCTCGCCTCCTACAAGCGCCCCAAGTACGTCGTGCTCGCGGACGCCCTGCCCAAGAACCCCAGCGGCAAGATCCTCAAGCGGGATCTGCGGGAACGGCACGCGGGGCTCGCGCAGGACTGAGCCCTCACCCTCACGCCAGGTGGGGGGCCAGTGTCAGGGCCAGGTGGAGGGTCAGGCGGTCTTGGCCGTCGGCGAGGGTCAGGGACGTCAGTTCCTCGATGCGGCGCAGGCGGTGGTAGAGGGTCTGGCGGTGGATGTTCAGGGTCTTCGCCGTTTCCTGGACGTTGCCCGCCAGGTCCAGGTAGGTGCGGGCCGTCGCAGCGAGATCCTTGTGCTGCAGGAGGCGTTCGGTTCCCGGCGTCTGGGTCGTCTGGGCCAGCGCCTCGTCGCCCGCGGTGCGGAGCAGGCGCAGCACGCCCAGGGACGTCCAGTCGCGGGTTTCGCCGGGGGCCGCGGTGCGGGCGGCCACGCGGGCCCTGAGCCAGCCCTCGTGGACGTCGTCCAAGGTGGGGCAGGGCGAGTGCACACCCGTCTGGACCGGGGCGTTGCGCTCTTCCAGAAGGCGGCGTGCGCGGGCAAGGGCCGCCGGGGCGTTGCCCGCGGGGAGGAGCAGGACGTGGTCGCGCTGCCACACCGTCGCCAGGACGGAGTGGGGGAGCAGCCACGGGTTCAGGGGCTCGGGGCTCGGGGTGCGCAGGACCGCCACCGTGAGGGGCGTGTCGACCGCCCCGGCGTCGGTGAGGTCGTCGGCCGCCTGGGTCCGGACGTCGGGATGAGTGGACAGCAGGTCGGCGACCTTCCAGCCGAGGTCGTCGCGCTCGCGGGCCTGGCGGGCCATGAGGAGGCCGGCGCGCTCGCACAGGGGCATGGCCCTGGCCGCCTGGGGGTCGGTGATGCGCTGCCGGTCGTCCAGCAGCCACAGGTAGCCGTAGGTGACGTTGTTCCAGCGGACGGGCAGGCACAGGCGGGCGAGCTGGCCCAGCGCGGCGTCGGCCGGGATGCGGACCGGGCCCGTGGCGCGGGCGATGCCGTGGCGCTCGAAGCGGGCGCGGACCGCCCCGGTGGCGCGGCGGTGCAGGATCGAGTCCATCCGGACGGGGTCGATCGTGTCGCCGTGCGCGGCGTAGGCGACCAGATGGAAGTCGCGGTCCTCCAGGGTCGCGGGCGCGCCCAGGAGGTCGGCCGCCTGTTCCACGATTTCCTGGAGGTCGAGTGCCATCGCGCTTCCTTCGTACATCTGTATGAGGACTGGCCACCCTGAAAGTGGCGTTTGACTATAGGGGCTGCGCGGCGGTGCTCCTAACGTGCGAGGTGTTCCTTGACGTTGGAGGGTTCCATGCTCAGCCCGCTTCTTCTCGCCGCCGCGCGCAGCGGACGGATGCGCGATGTCATCACCTCCGTGCCGCTGACCAGGGGAGTCGTCGACCGGTTCGTCGCCGGGGACGATCTCGACGCCGCGCTCGAGGCCGTGCGGGAACTGCGGGACGGCGGGCTGGAGGTCACCCTCGACCACCTGGGGGAGGACACCCGCGAGCCCGCCCAGGCGCGGGCCACCCGGGACGCCTACCTGCGCCTGTTCGAGGCGTTCGACGAGCACGGGCTCGCCGGGGGCTCCGACGCCTCGGTGAAGCTGTCCGCGCTCGGGCAGGCGCTGCCCGGCGACCTCGCGCTCGACCACGCGCGGGAGATCTGCTCCGCGGCGGAGCGGGTCGGCATGACCGTCACCCTCGACATGGAGGACCACACGACCGTGGACTCCACGCTGGAGATCCTCGGGAAGCTGCGGGTCGACTTCCCGTGGGCAGGGGTCGCCGTCCAGGCCATGCTGCGGCGCACCGAGGGCGACCTGCGGGACCTCGTGGGCGAGGGGTCGCGCGTGCGGCTGGTCAAGGGCGCCTACGCCGAGCCCGCCTCGGTCGCGTTCCAGAGCAGGCACGAGGTGGACCGGGCGTACGTGCGGGCGCTGCGGCGGCTCATGCGGGGCGACGGGTACCCGATGGTCGCCAGCCACGACCCGCGCATCATCGAGATCGCGCTCACCCTGGCCGCCGAGCGGTCGCCCTCCTCCTACGAGTTCCAGATGCTCTACGGCATCCGGGCCGCCGAGCAGCGGCGGCTCGCCGAGGCCCACCGGATGCGCGTCTACGTCCCCTACGGGGCCGACTGGTACGGCTACTTCATGCGGCGGCTCGCCGAGCGTCCCGCCAACCTCGCCTTCTTCCTCCGTTCGTTCGTCTCCCGCTAAGGAGTTTCCATGGACGCCGTCACCAACGTTCCGACGCCGGTGAACGAGCCGGTACGCGGCTATGCCCCCGGCAGCGCCGAGCGGGCCCGGCTGGAGGCGAAGCTCGCCGAGCTGACCGCCGAGACCCCGATCGACCTGCCGATGACGATCGGGGGCGAGCGGCGCCTCGGCGCGGGCGCCAAGGTCGCCGTCGTCCAGCCGCACCGGCACGCGTCGGTGCTCGGCACCTTCGGCACCGCCACCGAGCAGGACGCGCGGGACGCGATAGACGCGGCGCTCGCCGCCGCGCCCGCGTGGCGGTCGATGGCCTTCGACGACCGCGCCGCGATCTTCCTGCGGGCCGCCGACCTGCTCGCCGGGCCGTGGCGGGAGACGCTGCTCGCCGCGACCATGCTCGGGCAGTCCAAGACCGTCCAGCAGGCGGAGATCGACAGCCCCTGCGAGCTCGTCGACTTCTGGCGCTTCAACGTGCACTTCGCCCGGCGGATCCTCGCCGAGCAGCCGATCAGCAGCCCCGGCGTGTGGAACCGGTCCGACCACCGGCCGCTGGAGGGGTTCGTCTACGCGATCACCCCGTTCAACTTCACCGCGATCGCCGCGAACCTGCCGACCGCGCCCGCCCTGATGGGCAACGTCGTGGTGTGGAAGCCGTCCCCCACGCAGACGTACTCCGCCGTGCTGCTCATGAGGCTGCTGGAGGAGGCCGGGCTCCCGCCGGGCGTGATCAACCTCGTGACCGGCGACGGGCTCGCGGTGTCGGACGTCGCGCTCCGGCACCGCGACCTCGCCGGGATCCACTTCACCGGCTCCACCGCGACGTTCCAGCACCTGTGGAAGACCGTCGGCGCCAACATCGAGAAGTACCGCGGCTACCCGCGGGTCGTGGGGGAGACGGGCGGCAAGGACTTCGTCGTCGCGCACCCGTCCGCCGACCGGGCCGTCCTGAAGACGGCGCTCGTCCGCGGCGCCTTCGAGTACCAGGGCCAGAAGTGCTCCGCCGCGTCCCGCGCCTACATCCCGCGCTCCATCTGGGAGGACGGCTTCAAGGAGGAGCTGGCCGCCGAGGTCGACGGGCTCACCATGGGCGACGTCGCCGACCTGTCCAACTTCATGGGCGCCGTCATCGACGAGCGGGCCTTCGCCAAGAACAAGGCCGCCATCGAGCGCGCCCAGGGCGACCCCGACGTCGAGATCGTGGCCGGCGGGACCTGCGACGACTCCGTCGGGTACTTCGTCCGGCCCACCGTGCTCGTGTCCGGCGACCCGGAGAACGAGATCTTCCGGACCGAGTACTTCGGGCCGGTCCTCGGCGTCCACGTGTACGAGGACGACGCCTACGACGCGATGCTCGCCCAGATGGAGTCGGTCGCCGACTACGCCCTGACCGGCGCCGTCATCGCCACCGACCGGGCCGCGGCGGCGCACACCGCCGAGGTGCTCCGCTACGCCGCCGGCAACTTCTACATCAACGACAAGCCCACCGGCGCCGTCGTCGGGCAGCAGCCGTTCGGCGGCGCCCGGGCCTCCGGCACCAACGACAAGGCCGGCTCGGTGTTCAACCTGCTGCGCTGGACGTCCCCCCGCTCGATCAAGGAGACGTTCGTCCCGCCGACCGACTACCGGTACCCGCACATGGGGTAGGCGGTTCCCCTGGTCCTGGCGGGCCCGCACCCCGGGGGGTGCGGGCCCGCCCGCGTCACGGGGGGCAGGAACCCCTCACTCGTCACAGCTAGTGTCCGATCATTACTTTGAGTAATCTCTGCGGCGTGGGGAACCGTGCGACCAGGGCAGGCCGACCGCGTACGCGGGCGATGCGCGCGTGGGTGCTGGCGGCGATCCCCCTGGTCCTGCTGCTGCACGGGGTGAGCCACTCCAGCGGCCATCGCGGCAGCGCCGCGTACATCGCCGACACCGACCGCTCGGCCGCCGCCGTGTCCTGCGCGACGTCGCCCGCCCAGGGCGCGGACGCCCTCCTCCAGCCGTCCTTCGAGCACTGCGAGGCCGGCCACGGCTCCTACTTCGGAGGCGCCGCGCACTTCCCGCCGAGCCGGACCGCCCCCACGGTGACCGCCGTGGCCCGGCGCCCCGTGGCCGGCACCGGCAGACCCCCGGCGGCCGGGGGCCCGGCCGCGCCGCCCCGCAACCGATCGCAGATCCTGCGCTGCTAGAACCGGACGCCCACGCGGACAGGCGCGCGCGGTCGAACGCGTGCGAGCTCCGCGTGCCCGCACCCGGCCCCGTCTGGTTCGTCATCGGAACCGAAGGATCTGCTCCCCATGCAACCCCTGATCGACCATGCCCGCCTCGCCCCGCAGCGCCAGGGCGGCCACCGGACCGGCGGCGCGCCGGCCCCGGCGCCCCGCGCGATGTTCATCGCCTGCTCCGACGCCCGGCTCGTGCCGACCGAGCTGACCGGCGCCCGGCCGGGCGAACTGTTCGAACTCCGCACCGCCGGCAACGTCATCCCGCCGCACCGGATCGGCCGGCTCACCGCCGAGGCCGCGACGGTGGAGTACGCCGTCAACGTGCTGCGCGTCACCGACCTGATCCTCTGCGGCCACACCCAGTGCGGCGCCGTCCAGGCGCGGACCCGGTCGCAGGCCCCGCGGACGGCGCCGACGATGTGGCTGTGGCTGCTCCAGACCCACCACTGGCGCCGCCTGCACGCCCCCGACGCGGATCCCGGGCACCAGCATCTGCTCGCCCAGGCCGACAAGCTGCGCCGCTACCCGGCGGTGACCAAGAGCCTGCGCGCCAGACGCCTGCGCATGCACCTCTGGTACTACGACGTCGACACCGCGACCGTCTCGGCCTGCCAGGAGAACGGAGACTTCGCCCCTCTCTGACGGCGGCCGCCCTTCACGACGTCCGCGGCGGCCCCTCGACGCCCGTCGCCGGAAGCGAGACCCAGCCGCGGGTGAAGGGGGACTGGATGCGCACCGCGTTCTCCAGGTCCACCCCGATGTGGGGGTGGGCCTGGAGAAGCTCCTCCAGCGCGACACGGGCCTGAAGCTTCGCCAGATGCGACCCGATGCAGAAGTGGACGCCGCTGGAGAAACCCAGATGGCGCGGAATCTCACGGGTGACGTCGAGCTCGCCGGCCGACGGGCCGAACTCGCGCTCGTCCCGGTTCGCCGACCCGAACAGCATCATCACCTTCTCGCCCTCCGGGATCCGCGTCCCGTGCAGCGTGACCGGGCGCGTGGTCGTCCGGGCCAGCGCCTGCACGGAGCCCTCCAGGCGCAGGAACTCCATCAGCGCGTTCGGTATCAGCGACGGGTCGGCCGCCAGGCGCTCGCGCTGCCCGTGGGCGCCGTCCAGCAGCGCCACGCCGTGCGAGATCAGGTTCCCGGTCGTGTCGTTGCCGCCCGCCACCATGACGAAGCAGAACCCGAGGACGTCCCAGTCGGTGAGGCGCTCCCCGTCCACCTCCGCGGCCGCCAGCGCGCTGACCAGGTCGTCGGACGGATCGGCGCGGCGGGCGGCGATCACGTCGCTGAAGTAGCCGAACATCTCCGCCACCGCGTTCACCGCCCCCTCCCGCGCCGAGTGCGGGCCGAACCCCTCGTCCTGCAGGGTCGTGAGGGCGGACACCCACGGATCGAACCTCGCGCGGTCGGCCTCCGGGACGCCGAGCAGGTGCGCCAGCGCGAACGTCGGCAGCGGCGAGGAGAAGTCCCGGTGCAGGTCGGGCGTCTCGCCGTCGGCCGCCCTGCGCTCCATCACCGCGATCCGGGACCGGACGAATTCCCGGAGCAGGCCTTCGAGCGCGGCCGTCCGGCGCGGCGTGAACCCGTGGCTGATCAGGCGCCGCAGCACCGTGTGCCGCGGCGGATCCAGCATCACGATCGTCGGGGCCAGGCCCAGCGTGCCGATCTCGTCCGGGTGGAACGTCAGGCCCTGCGCCGACGAGAACGCCTCCGCGTCCCGCGTCGCCGCCCAGACGTCCTCGAACCGCGACAGCGCCCAGAACGGCGGCTCCCCGTGGCGGTGCACCGGCTCCTCGTCGCGGAGCCGCCGGTAGGCCGGATAGGGATCGGCCTGGAAGCCGGGATCGAAGGGATCGTAGACGTCCGCCATGCCCGCCTCCGGTTATAACAGGCGTCGTTATTAACGCCCCCTGTTAGTATCACCGGCGTGCCGAAAGACGCAAGAGCCACCCGCGACGCCCTCATCCGCGCCGGCGCCCACCTCTTCGCCGCCCACGGCATCGACGCCACCCGCACCCGCGACATCGTCGCCCTCGCCGGACAGGCCAACGACTCCGCCGTCACCTACCACTTCGGCTCCCGCGACGGCCTCCTCCACGCCATCCTCCGCGCCGGCATCACCCGCATGGAACCCGCCCGCGCCGCCACCCTCCCCACCCTCCACCCCGACGACCCCCACACCATCGTCGACGCCATCGTCCGCCCCACCGCCGACGAACTCCGCACCCCCCACGGCCGCGACTTCCTCCGCATCACCGCCCAACTCGCCGGACGCGCCGGAATCCGCGACCACCAACCCCCACCCCTCCTCCACGACACCGCCCTCCAACAACAACTCCACCTCCTCGAAACCGCCTGCCGCGCCACCCTCCCCGAACCCATCGCCCTCGAACGCATCTCCCTCTTCATCGCCTTCCTCACCGCCGCCCTAGCCGACCGCGCCACCCGCACCCACCACCCCCCGACACCCCCACCCACCCCCCCACACGACACCTTCACCACCGACCTCACCGCCATGCTCACCGCCGCCCTCCAAGCCCCCCACCCCAACCCGTTTGCCTAACCACCCCCCACCCCATACAGTTAAGACATCACCGCGGGGTGGAGCAGTTCGGTAGCTCGCTGGGCTCATAACCCA
>NZ_JBEZJP010000359.1:0-8802 GCF_040653175.1 Actinomadura sp. NPDC048032 | reverse complement strand
GCGCGGTTCCTGTGCACCACCGACCAGGACCAGAACCAGCCACACGGGCCGCCGAGAGGGTTTACGCTGACGGCGCGGCCGGAGGGGCGAGCCCTGGCCGGCGCCCGGCCGCGGGAGGGATGGAGCATGGCTTGGTCGGTCGCGCTGGCGTGCGCGAGCGCGGGTGAACCCGCCGAGGTGTTCCGGCCGGGCCTGGTGCCCGATCCGGACGCCGCCGCGAAGATCGCGCGCCGCCTGTATCCGGCGGCCTCCCTCACCGAGACCGGCGACACGGTCCTGGACTTCGCGCTCTGGCCGTACGAGGACGAGCTGTTCGTCGGCGCCTTCGAGCGGGCGCTGCTGCTGTGCGACCGGCGGCTGTTCTGCCTCGACGACGACGCCCGCCGCATCGCCGACACCGCCGCGGCGGCGCTCCCCGGGTCCCGCTGCGGCGTCCTCGTCCTGCACAACGTGATCCGCAGCTGCTGGTTCCGCTGGTACGAGTCGGGCGTGCTGCTCCGCGACGTGTACGTCACCGCCGAGGACGGCGTGGTCGTCGACCAGGGCGAGCGGCTGCCCGTCGAGCGCCCCTTCTGGCGCGCCGTCGACGCGGGCGCCCCGGACGTCCCGCTCCCCTTCGACCCCGAGGAGTTCGGCCTCGCCCTCGCCGAGGAGCACATGTTCGGCCGCGGCATCGCCGACCGCGGCAAGGACGGCTTCCTCCCCCTGGAGCTTCCGGTCCGCCGCTTCCGGCACGCCTGACTGGCGTCTGGAGCGGAGCCTGCGGAGTGGAAGGCGTCGGTCAGGCCCTGTTCTTGGGGGGTGTGGGGTTCTCCCCACAGTGAAGCGTCCGGCGCCAGCCGGGCGTGCTGGGAAGATCAGCCAGGTCGTGGGGCGTTGTAAGGAACGTCTAGGGTTGAGACGTCTCCTGTGCCCCCGGAAGGTTTCCACGTGACTGCTGTGCCCACGATCGGTGTCCTCGCCCTGCAGGGCGACGTGCGCGAGCATGCGCGCGCGTTGGAGGAGGCCGGGGCGCGCACCGTGAAGGTGCGCCGCCCCGACGAGCTGGAACGGGTCGACGGGCTGGTCCTGCCCGGCGGGGAGTCCACCACCATGTGGCGGCTGGCGCGCTCGTTCGAGCTGCTGGAGCCGCTGCGCAAGCGGATCGAGGCGGGCATGCCCGCCTACGGCTCCTGCGCCGGCATGATCATGCTGGCGGACAGGATCCGGGGCGGCGTGGCGGGCCAGGAGACCGTCGGCGGGATCGACATGACCGTGCGGCGCAACGCGTTCGGCCGGCAGGTCGACTCGTTCGAGGCCGCCGTCCCGCTGACCGGTATGGGTGACACGCCGTACCACGCCGTTTTCATCCGCGCACCCTGGGTGGAGTCCGTCGGCGACGCCGTCGAGATCCTCGGACGCGCGGAGAGCGGGCCGAACGCCGGTAGGATCGTCGCCGTCCGCCAGGGGCGCCTCATGGCGACCGCGTTCCATCCGGAGTTGACAGGCGATTTCCGCGTGCACCACTACTTCGCCGATCTGGTGCGCCGGACGACAGAGGAGGATTGACAGATGTCCGGCCATTCCAAATGGGCGACGACCAAGCACAAGAAGGCGGCCCTCGACGCCAAGCGGGGCAAGCTCTTCGCCAAGCTGATCAAGAACATCGAGGTGGCGGCCCGGACGGGCGGCGGCGACCCCGACGCGAACCCCACCCTCTACGACGCCATCTACAAGGCGAAGAAGAACTCGGTCCCGAACGACAACATCGAGCGCGCCCGCAAGCGGGGCGCCGGTGAGGAGGCCGGGGGCGCCGACTGGCAGAACATCACCTACGAGGGCTACGCCCCCGGCGGTGTCGCCGTGCTCATCGAGTGCCTGACCGACAACCGCAACCGGGCCGCCTCCGAGGTCCGCGTCGCCCTGACCCGCAACGGCGGCTCCCTCGCCGACCCGGGCTCGGTCTCGTACATGTTCAACCGCAAGGGCGTCGTGATCGTCCCCAAGGCCGGCACCAGCGAGGACGACGTCATGATGGCCGTCCTGGACGCCGGGGCCGAGGAGGTCAACGACCTCGACGAGGAGAACTTCGAGGTCGTGAGCGAGGCCGGCGACCTGGTCGCGGTCCGCTCGGCGCTGGTGGACGCCGGGATCGACTACGAGTCGGCGGAGAGCAAGTTCCTGCCGAGCGTCACCGTCCCGCTCGACGAGGACAACGCCAAGAAGGTGTTCCGGCTCCTGGACGCCCTGGAGGACTCCGACGACGTCCAGGAGGTCTACGCCAACTTCGACGTGAGCGACGAGGTCATGGCCTCCATCGACGCCTGACGCCCCGTCGCCCCGCGAACGCCGCCGCCGCCCGCCCGGGTGCGGCGGCGTTCCCGTCGGCGCCGTCGCATACGGTCTGGATCATGGAGATTCGCGCTCTGGCACCAGACGAGGCGGACGCCGTCCGCGACATCCGCGCCCGCGCCTTCGGGCCGCTGTCCGACGAGGTGTGGGCGCGTCGGTCCCGGCTGGTCCGGCAGGCGGCGGAGGCGGGGAGGCAGTTCGCCGGCCTCGACGGCGGCGCGGTCGTCGCCACGGGGGCGCTGCTCGACATGACGCAGTGGTGGCACGGGCGGGCGGTGTCCACGGCCGGCGTCAGCGCGATCACGGTCGCGCCCGAGGAGCGCGGGCGGGGGCTCGGCCGCCGCCTGGTGTCCGACCTGCTGGGGCGGTGCGCCGATCTCGGTCACCCGCTCGCCATGCTGTATCCGGCCACGACGCGGCTCTACCGGTCGCTCGGCTGGGAGCACGCGGGGGGCTGGCACCACGTCGACCTGTCCACCGAGGCCCTGCGCACGATCGCGGCCGAGCGGGTCCCCGTCCGCAGGGCCGGGCCCGGCGATGCCGCCGAGGTCGCCGCCGTGGTGGGCCGCGTGCATCGGGCCGCGCGCGACTGCGGCCCGGTCGGCTGGCCGGAGGCGAGGTGGCGCGAGCACCTCGGTGGCCCGGACGCCTACCACTACCTGGCCGAGGACGGGTTCCTCTCCTACCGCTGGGCGGAGGGCAACGCCGGGCTGGAGGTCGAGCGGCTCGTCGCCTCGTCCGAGCGGACGCTGAGGGCGCTGTGGGCGATCGTCGGGTCCGGTTCGTCCACGGCCGAGTCGGTGCGGGCCTGCGTGTCGCCGATGGACCCGGTGCTGTGGCTGCCGCGCGAGCGCGAGCAGGAGACCGTCCACCGCTCCCAGTGGATGCTGCGGGTGGTCGACGCGCCCGCGGCGATCGCTGCGCGCGGCTACCCGGCCGGGGTCGCCGCGGGCGTCCCGCTGGAGATCGACGATCCGCTGCGTCCGGCGAACTCGGGCCACTGGCGCCTGGAGATCGAGGGCGGCGAGGGGCGGCTGGAACGCTCCGCCGCCGGCTCCGGCGCCGTGCGCCTCGGGCCCCGCGGCCTGTCGGCCCTCTACTGCGGGATACCGGTGCCGACCCTCCGCCGCGCCGGACTGCTCCAGGGCGGGGACGCGGAGGCGCTCGGGGCCGCGTTCGCGGCCACGCCGTTCTCGCTGGACTACTTCTGACCGGCCACGCGGATTGATAGCGTTGGCGGCCGAACAGATGATCGAAGGAGCGGCCGTGCGGGTGATGGGGGTGGACCCCGGCCTCACCCGGTGCGGGGTCGGGGTCGTCGAGGGCGCCCCGGGCAAGCGGCTGCGGCTGGTGCACGTGTCGGTCGTGCGGACCGCCCCCGACGAGGACCACGCCCTGCGCCTGCTGGGCGTCGAGACGGGCATCGCGGCCGTCATGGACGAGCTGCGCCCCGACGCCGTCGCCGTCGAGCGCGTGTTCTCCCAGCACAACGTGCGGACGGTGATGGGCACGGCCCAGGCCGCCGGGATCGCGATGCTGCTGGCCGCCCGGCGGGGCCTGCCCGTCGCGCTGCACACCCCCAGCGAGGCCAAGGCCGCCGTCACCGGGAACGGCCGCGCCGACAAGGCGCAGGTGACCAGGATGGTGACCCGGCTGCTGTCCCTGGAGACGGCGCCGAAGCCGGCGGACGCCGCGGACGCGCTCGCCCTGGCCATCTGCCACGTGTGGCGCGGGGGAGCGCAGCGGCGGCTCGCGCACGCCCAGCGGTCGCGGATCGAGGAGGCGGCCCGGGCCGAACGGGACCGGCTCGCCGCCCGGAGCAGAGGAGGAAGCGTCAAGTGATCGCCTTCGTCAGCGGCCGGGTGGCCGCCGCCGGGCCCGACGGGGCGGTGATCGACGTGCACGGCGTCGGCCTCTCGGTGCAGTGCAGCCCCGCCACGCTGGCGGGCCTGCGGGTCGGGGAGGAGGCGCGGGTGCCGACCTCCCTCGTCGTCCGGGAGGACTCCCTCACCCTGTTCGGGTTCGCCGACGACGACGAGCGCACCGTCTTCGAGCTGCTCCAGACCGCCAGCGGCGTCGGGCCCCGCCTCGCCCTGGCGATGCTGGCGGTCCACTCGCCGAACGCGCTGCGCCGCGCCGTGTCCACCGAGGACGTGACGGCGCTCACCAAGGTGCCCGGCATCGGCAAGAAGGGCGCGCAGCGCATCGTCCTGGAACTGCGGGACCGCCTCGGCGGCCCGGTCGGCGACGACGGCGGCGACCTGCGGGCGCCCGCCCGCGCCGAGCCGTGGCGCCAGCAGGTGCAGATGGGCCTGGTCAACCTCGGCTGGTCGGCCAAGGACGCCGACGCCGCCGTGGACGCCGTCGCCGCCGAGCTCGACGGCGGCGAGACGCCCCCGGTCGCGGCGCTGCTGAGGTCGGCCCTGAAGAAGCTGAGCAGGCAGTGAGGGAGCCAGGGGAGGCGCGGGGAGCGGGGATGAGCGGGACCGACGAGACCGAGCGGCTGGTGTCGGCGGACGCCGGCGGGGTCGACGAGCAGCAGATCGAGGCCGCGCTGCGGCCGAAGAAGCTGGCCGACTTCGTCGGCCAGGAGCGGGTCCGCGAGCAGCTCTCGCTGGTGCTGCACGGCGCGCTCGGGCGCGGCCGGACCCCCGACCACGTGCTGCTGTCGGGCGGGCCCGGCCTCGGCAAGACCACCCTCGCCATGATCATCGCCGCCGAGCTGGGGCAGCCGCTGCGGATCTCCTCGGGTCCGGCGATCGAGCGGGCCGGCGACCTCGCGGCCGTGCTGTCGACCCTCGCCGAGGGCGAGGTGCTGTTCCTGGACGAGATCCACCGGCTGGCGCGGCCCGCCGAGGAGATGCTCTACATGGCGATGGAGGACTTCCGCGTCGACGTCGTCGTGGGCAAGGGCCCCGGGGCGACGGCCATCCCGCTGGACATCGCCCCCTTCACGCTGGTGGGGGCCACGACGCGGGCGGGCATGCTGCCCGGCCCGCTGCGCGACCGGTTCGGCTTCGTCGCGCACATGGACTTCTACGAGCCCGCCGAGCTGGAGATCATCGTCCGCCGGTCCGCCCGGCTGCTGGACGTGGAGATCTCCGATGACGCCGCCGCCGAGGTCGCCGGGCGCTCGCGCGGCACGCCCCGCATCGCCAACCGGCTGCTGCGCCGCGTCCGCGACTACGCCGAGGTGCGCGCCGACGGCGTGATCACGCGGGAATCGGCCCGCGCCGCCCTGGCGTTGTACGAGGTGGACGAACGGGGCCTTGACCGGCTCGACCGTTCTGTCCTGGAATCGCTGATGCGCAAGTTCGGCGGCGGACCCGTGGGTCTGTCGACGCTGGCCGTGTCGGTGGGGGAGGAGCCCGAGACCGTCGAGGTCGTCGCGGAGCCGTTCCTCGTCCGGCAGGGCCTGCTCGCCAGGACCCCGCGGGGAAGGGTCGCCACCGCCGCGGCGTGGGCGCACCTGGGGCTTCCCCAGCCGCCGACGGCGCCGATGGCGGGCACGCTGTTCGACCTGGACAGGGATGCCGGCGGGGCGGAATAGTGATCATCTGATAACGGGTTGGGAACTTCCCGGCGTCGCCGATCGTCGCCTCGTTGCCGGGGTCTCGCGTACTCTCTAGACTCCGGGACTTGGTTCACCGTCTCCAGCCGGCGGTCCCGTTGCACGTGACCGGTCTGGTCACAGGCTGGGCAAACGACATCGGAAGGATGCCCCAGTAATGGGCAGCGACATTATTCTCGCGGCGGGCTCGGGTGGTAGCGGGTCCTTCAATCTGCTTCTGCTTCTCGCCGTGCCACTGGTCTTCTACTTCCTGCTCATCCGGCCGCAGAGCAAGCGCCGCAAAGAGCAGATGCAGATGCAGAACGCCATGGAACCGGGCGCTCGCGTCCTGACGACCAGCGGCATCCGCGCGACCGTCGTGGCGGTCGACGACGACGGCATCGTGCTGGAGATCGCCGACGGCGTCGAGGTCCGGTTCGTCAAGCAGGCCGTCATGCAGGTCCTCAAGGACGACGAGCCCGAGGAGCTCGACGACGAGCACGACGAGGACGCCGAGGGCGAGGACGAGGACGGCGACCGCGTCGACCTGTCCAAGGACGGCTCCGAGGTCGACCTGTCCAAGGACGGGGACGACGAGGCCGCGGACACCGCGGGCGAGGACGGCGAGCCGGAGTCCAAGCCGAAGGGGAAGGCGAAGGTCGAGGCGGGCGACAAGCCCGCCTGACCCCTCTCACGGCGACGATACGACGGGAAGTACGACGACAAGTGGCTCCGCCCAAGAATGCGCCCAAGCCCGGGCGCACGCTCCTCGCGCTCTTCGCGATCATGGTGGTCATGGCCGGTCTGGCGGTCTGGCAGGGGCAGACGAAGCCCAAGCTGGGCCTCGACCTCGCCGGCGGCACGACCGTGACGCTCACGGCCAAGACCGCGAACGGCAAGAATCCCCCGGCGAACCAGATGGACCAGGCCGTCAAGATCATGACGAAGCGCGTCAATGGTCTGGGTGTGTCCGACGCCGAGGTCGCCAAGCAGGGCAGCAACAACATCGTGGTGAACGTCCCCGGTGAGGGGCAGGGCCGCGTCGTCAACCTGATCGGGACGACGGCCAAGCTGCAGTTCCGCCAGGTGTTCGCGGTGGCCGACGGGAAGCCGTCGACCGGGGCGGCGCCCACCCCGTCCCCCAGCCCCTCCAAGAGCGCGGGGGCGAAGAAGGACGGGGGCAAGAGCCCGTCGCCGTCCGCGTCGGCCTCCCCCTCGGGGAGCGCGTCGCCGTCGACGTCGTCCACCCCGAGGGGCCGGGCGCTGTCGGGGGCGATGACCGCCCCGACGCCCAAGCCGTCCGGGTCCGCCGCGCCGTCGGCCGCGCCGTCGCCGTCGTCGCCGCTGGGCCAGCCGTCGGCGCAGCCCACGGCTCCCACGCAGGAGTACCCGGACGTCACCGACAAGGCCGTGATCAGCCAGTTCGAGGCGCTGAACTGCTACAGCGGCGACCGGCGGGCTCCCGGGTCCAACGACCCGAACCGCAAGTTCGTCGCCGCCTGCGACCAGGACCAGGAGAGCGGCCAGGTCGCCAAGTACATCCTCGGCCCGGTCCGGGTGCTGGGCGAGAGCGTCTCCTCGGCGAGCGCGATGCCGCCGAACGCCCAGCAGGGCCAGGCCAGCTGGTCGGTCTCGCTGAAGTTCAACGGCACGGGCGCCCGCCAGTTCGGCGAGGTCACCACCGCCGCGTCCCAGGCCTACCAGCAGAACCCGTCCTCGCCGCAGGCGCAGGTCGCGATCGTGCTGGACGGCCAGGTCGTGTCCGCGCCCAGCATCCGCGAGGGCGCCATCACCGGCGGCACCGCCAGCATCGACGGTCCGCCCGACAGCTTCAACCAGCAGTACGCCACCGACCTCGCCAACGTGCTCAAGTACGGGGCGCTGCCGCTGGAGTTCAAGCAGAGCTCCATCGACGAGGTGTCGTCCACGCTGGGCTCCGACCAGCTGACCGGCGGGCTGGTCGCCGGCGCGATCGGGCTCGGCCTGGTGGTGCTCTACTGCCTGTTCTACTACCGGGGCCTCGGCCTGGTGGCCGTGACCAGCCTGGTCGTGGCGTCGGCCATCACCTACGAGGCGGTGGTGATCCTCGGTGAGGGGATGGGCTTCCGGCTCTCCCTGCCGCACATCATCGGCCTGATCGTCTCCATCGGCATCACCGCCGACTCGTTCATCGTCTACTTCGAGCGGCTGAGGGACGAGCTGAGGGCGGGGCGCAAGCTGCGCTCGTCGGTGGAGAACGCCTGGAAGCGGGCGCGGCGCACCATCCTCGTCGCCGACGCCGTCACCTTCCTCGCGGCCCTGGTGCTGTACTTCCTCGCGGTCGGCGGCGTGGCCGGGTTCGCGTTCGCGATGGGCCTCACGACGCTCATCGACGTCATCGTGGTGTTCTTCTTCACCAAGCCGATGGTCGCGCTGCTGGCGCGCACGAACTTCTTCGGACGCGGGCATCCGATGTCCGGACTCGATCCGAGGCGCCTGCACAAGGCGCAGGACACCTCCGCCCCAGCCGCCCGCACGACGAGCCAGGAGGCCTGAGCATGGGAACGCGTGCGGCCATCTCCCGGATCTACCGGGGCGAGATCAGCGCGGACATCGTCGGCCGGCCGAAGATCTGGTACACGATCTCCGGGCTGCTGCTGGCGCTGTCGATCGCGGGCCTGCTGGTGCAGGGCCTGAACTTCGGCGTGGAGTTCAAGGGCGGCTCCGTCTTCACCTTCAAGGCGCCGAGCGCCTCGATCGAGCAGGTGCGCGGCGCCGTCGCCGACGGCGGCCCCCACCAGGTGATCGTGCAGAAGGCGGGCGGCGACTGGCGGGTCACGACCGAGAGCCTGTCCTCCGACCAGGTCACCGAGGTCAAGACGAGCGTCTCCAAGGAGCTGACCGACCCCGCCGACATGGACAGCACGCAGTTCGACGGCGCC
>NZ_JBEZJP010000358.1:0-8873 GCF_040653175.1 Actinomadura sp. NPDC048032 | reverse complement strand
AGGCCGCCAGGGAGGGCAGCCGGGGGTTCAGCCCTTCCGTAGGGCGGCGAAGAAGGTGCGCAGGTCGGAGGTCACCGCTTCGGGGACCTCCAGGGAGGCGTAGTGGCCGCCGGTGGGGAACTCGCTCCAGTGCACGATGTTGGTGTTGTCGCGTTCGGCGAGGGAGCGGATGGTCTGGAAGTCGTCGGCGAAGACCGCGACGCCGGTCGGCGCGGTGTTGATGGCCGGTTCGGCGCCGGAGTGCGCCTCGGCGTAGTGGTAGCGGCCCGCGGTGGCCTGGGTGTTGGTGAGCCAGTACAGCGTGACCTGGGTCAGGATCTGGTCGCGGGTCACCAGGCTCGTGCCGTTGCCGAAGGAGTTGAACAGCTCGCTCCAGGCCAGCTGCCCGACGGGCGAGTCCGCGATGCCGACCGCGACGGTCTGCGGGCGAGAGGCGTTGATCGC
Organism: Actinomadura sp. NPDC048032; assembly: GCF_040653175.1. NCBI lineage: Bacteria > Bacillati > Actinomycetota > Actinomycetes > Streptosporangiales > Thermomonosporaceae > Actinomadura > Actinomadura sp. NPDC048032. The sequence continues at coordinate 8,429 of NZ_JBEZJP010000358.1, read as the reverse complement.
GTTGTAGCCGCCGACCGACTGGAACCACTGCATGTGCTCCAGCGCCGCGTACTCCTTGGGGCCGAAGCCGGCGAACTCGTCCGGGTCGCCCGAGGGGAAGGAGAACAGCTGCAGGACGTGCATGCCCAGGTATCCGGGCGGCTTCAGCAGTCCGAGCTCGCGGGAGATCATGGTGCCGGCGTCGCTGCCGTGCGAGCCGTAGGTCTCGTAGCCGAGCCGGCGCATGAGGGCGTCGAAGGTGCGGGCGACGCGCGCCATCGTCCAGTCCCCGTCGGACAGCGGGGTGCTGAAGCCGAAGCCGGGGATCGAGGGGACGACCACGGAGAACGCGTCCTCGGCCCGTCCGCCGTGCGCGACCGGGTCGGTGAGCGGGCCGATCATGTCGAGGAAGTCCACGAACGAGCCGGGGTAGGTGTGGATCAGCAGCAGGGGGGTGGCGTCCGGCTCGGCGGAGGGGACGTGGATGAAGTGGACCTCCTGGCCGTCGATCTCGGTGAGGTAGTGCGGGAACTCGTTCATCCGCGCCTCCTGCTCCCGCCAGTCGAAGCCGTTGCGCCAGTGCTCGACGGTCTCGCGCAGGTAGCTGTTCGGCGTGCCGAGGTCCCAGTTGTCGACCGCGGCGGGGCGGGGCAGCCGGGTGTTGGCCAGCCGCAGGGCGAGGTCGTCGAGCTCGGCCTGCGGGATCTCCACGCGGAAGGGGCGGATCTCGGCGGAAGCGGACTTCTTCGTCGTCGTCATGGCTTCACAGTAGAACCCATATAGGAAGACTTGATTCCTAATGGTGCGGCATCATGCAGACCATGCTGGAAACTTCCGCGAGACTCCTCGCCCTGCTCTCACTCCTGCAGTCGCGACCGTCCTGGCCGGGCTCCGAGCTGGCCGAACGCCTCGGCGTGAGCAGCCGCACGATCCGCAACGACGTCGGGCGGCTGCGCGAGCTCGGCTATCCCGTGGAGGCCACGCGCGGCACGACCGGCTCCTACAGCCTCGGCGCCGGCACGAAGCTGCCGCCGCTTCTGGTGGACGACGAGGAGGCCGTCGCGATCGCGATCGGGCTGCGCGCCGGAACCGGCATCAGCGGCATCCAGGAGAGCAGTGCCCGCGCCCTCGCCAAGCTGGAGCAGGTGCTCCCGCACCGGCTGCGCCGCCAGGTCGCGGCGATCCACGATTCCACCTCCCAGGGGCCCCAGAACACCGCCTCCAACGTCGAGGACCCCGAGGTCGACGCGGCGGTCCTGGCGCAGATCGCCACGGCCGTCCGCGACCACGAATGGTTCCGCTTCGACTACACCACCGGGCCCGACGAGCGGGAGGGCGAGCTGCCCTCGGGCACGGCGGCGACGTCGGGGCCCAAGCTCGTGGAGCCCTACCGGCTCGTCAGCTGGACGCGCCGCTGGTACCTGGTCGGACGCGATCCGCAGGCCGGCACCTGGGCGACGTTCCGGGTCGACTGGATCACCCCGCGCATGCCCACCCACCGCGTGTTCACCCCCACCCCGTTGCCCGGACTCGACTACACCAGCTTCGTCCTGCGCGACGTCGCCTCGACGGGCTGGAAGGTGCACGCCCGGATCACCGTGTTCGCCCCCGCGCAGGAGGTGCTGTCGCGCATCAACGCCACCGTCGGCGTGGTCGAGTCGGTCAGCGACGAGAAGTGCGTGCTCGTGACGGGAGCCGACAGCCTGGAGACCATCGCGGTGTACATCGGCATGCTCGGACTCGACTTCGAGGTCACCGGACCCGCCGGTCTCGTCGACCACCTCGCTGTCCTGGGCGAACGCTACCTGCGCTCGATCGGCAGGATGAGCAGGAGCAGCGAGCCCGAGGGCGGCGGTGATGCGGGCTCGGTTCGGCCGGGTGAGCCGTCGTAGGACAGGTCGAAGTCGTCACGGTGCCGGCAGCGCGGACGGCGCGCAGGGCCGTCCGCGCTCTCCCGCGGGCTCAGGCTTCGGCGGTGCGCTTGGGCAGCTTCCAGCCGGGGCGGGGGAAGTGGCACGTGTAGCCGTTCGGGTACTTCTGCAGGTAGTCCTGGTGCTCGGGCTCGGCTTCCCAGAAATCGCCGGCGGCCGTCACCTCGGTGACGACCTTGCCCGGCCACAGGCCGGAGGCGTCGACGTCCGCGATGGTGTCCTCGGCGACCTTCCGTTGCTCGTCCGATGTGTAGAAGATGGCGGAGCGGTAGCTCGTGCCGATGTCGTTGCCCTGCCGGTTCACCGTCGTGGGGTCGTGGATCTGGAAGAAGAACTCCAGCAGCGCCCGGAAGTCGGTCAGGTCGGAGTCGTAGACGACCTCGATGGTCTCGGCGTGGGACCCGTGGTCGCGGTAGGTGGCGTTGGGCACGTCGCCGCCGCTGTAGCCGACCCGCGTGGAGACCACTCCGGGCTGCCGGCGGAAAAGCTCTTCCATGCCCCAGAAACAGCCGCCCGCGAGCAGGGCCCTCTCGGTTGCCATGTTCACTTCCCCCTCGTGTCCTTCGTCGCTCACTACAGCGGGCGTCGCAGCGGCCTTATTCCATGGGCCGCCCCTACCGCTGTTCGGCGAGCCACTGGTCGAAGGTGGTCGGCATGATGCGGGCGTCCGGGCCGGGCAGCAGCACGTTGCCCGCCGCCTCCGGGCTGAATATCGACGACCACGTCGGCACCAGCTTCACCGTGCGGCCGCGCGCCCGGTCGGTGCGCCTGGCCATGTCGACCAGGTCCTGCGGGTCGGGCCCGGCGACATCGCGGTAACGCCCCTGCGGCCGGCCCGTCGCGATCTCGGCGAGCACGGCGGCCACGTCCGAGGGCGCGACCGGCCGCACCAGCAGGGGCGCGATCGCGGCGACGCCGTCGCGCTCGGTCCAGCTCGTCACCATCGCGGCGAAGTCGTGGAACTGCGTGGCCGGGACGATCGTCCACGGCACCGGACCGGCGGCCACCAGGCGCTCCTGCTCCCGTTTGCCGGCGTAGTGCGCGTTGCCCTCGATGCGGTCGACCCCCACGATCGACAGCAGCACGTGGTGACCGACGCCGGCCCGCTCCTCGGCGGCGAGCAGGTTCCGCGTGACGGCGCCGAAGTAGGCCACCGTCTCGGCCGGGTCGGCCGCGGTGCTGTTGGTGGCGTCGACGACCGCGTCGACGCCGGCCAGCACGTCGTCGAGGCCCTCGCCGGTCGTCAGGTCCACGCCGAGCGAGCGGCTGATGCCCACGACCTCGTGGCCGTCCCGCTGGAGAGCGGCGGCGGTGAGGGTTCCGATGTTCCCAGTCGCGCCGGCGACGGCGATCCGCATGGTGTCCTCCCATGTCCTGGCGGTCGAGCGGAGAATATCATGGATAAAACAGATCCATGATATCTGCGATACGCTTCGGGTGTGAAACTGCCTGTTAGCACCGAATGGGTCCTGCACTGCGCGACCACGCTGGCGCAGCTGGATCCGGGAGTCAGCGCGTCGACGGCTCAGCTGGCGCAGTACTACGACCTGCCGGCGCCCTATCTCGCCAAGCAACTGAAGGCCCTCGTCAAGGCAGGCCTGCTCACCGCGACCGCGGGCCCGCGCGGAGGTTTCCGTCTCGCGCGGCCGGGCTCCGAGATCACGCTCCTGCAGGTCGTCGAGGCCGTCGACGGCACGTCCTCACCGTACGAGTGCCGCGAGATCCGCCGGCAGGGCCGGGGAGCGCTGCCGGCCGCCGAGTGCCGGAGCACCTGCGTGCTCGCCGCGAAGATGGCGGACGCGCACCGGGCCTGGCGGGACAGCCTCTCCGGCGTCACCCTGGCCGACGTCCTCGACACCCTCCCGCCGTCGGCGCCCTCCCGCACCCGCGCGCGCCTGGCGGAGATCACTTAGCTCGGGAGGAGGCTTTCCGATCTCCGCTCGGGGGGCCTCCGGGCGTCATTAGGATCCCCTGGTGATCTTCAAACGATCGTTCGCGGGCGGCTGTCTGCTCGCCCTGCTCGCCCCCCTGGCGCTGGTCGGCGCACCCCCCGTCTCCGCCGATGACGGCGACCCCGCGGAGCCGCCCAAGGTCGAGCTGGTGCTCGACGTCAGCGGCTCCATGCGCGCCCGCGACATCGACGGGCTCAGCCGGATGGCGGTCGCGCAGCACTCCTTCGGCGCGGTGGTCGACTCCCTGCCCGAGGGGACGCAGCTGGGCATCCGCGTCCTCGGGGCGCGGCACCGGTTCCCCGGCAGCCCCAAGGCCGTCGGATGCACCGACACCCAGCAGCTCTCCCCGGTCGGCCCGGTGGACAAGGCGCGGGCGAAGGCGGCGATCGCGACGCTGCGCCCCACCGGCTGGACGCCGATCGGGCTCGCGCTCCGCGCGGCGACCAGGGACCTGGGCACCGGGGAGACGACACGAAGGATCATCCTCATCACCGACGGCGAGGACACCTGCTCGCCCCCCGACCCCTGCGAGGTGGCGCGCCAGCTCGCCGCCCAGGGCACGCACCTGGTCGTGGACACCCTCGGGCTGACCCTCAACGACAAGGTCCGCCAGCAGCTCACCTGCATCGCCGACGCCACCGGCGGGACCTACACCGCCGTCCAGCACCAGGAGGAGCTGACCGGCCGCCTCAACCAGCTCGTTCAGCGCGCCGGCACCACCTACAAGAGGACTCCGGAGAAGGTCGCCGGGACCGCGGGGTGCGCCGACGCGCCCACGCTCGCGCCCGGCGTGTACACCGACCGGGAGCGGTTCAGCGAGCACCGCTGGTACCAGGTGTCGGTGGCTCCGGGCCAGGAGCTGCGCGCCTCCGTCAGCGTCTCGCTCGACCGGACCCTGAACCCCGACCACGGCGTCCTGCTGCGCGCGGTGTCCGGGGCCGGGCAGGAACTCGTCCGCGGCACGGACGCGGGCAGCGGACGCACCGACGTGCAGTCCACCGGCCTGCGCTGGTCGGACCAGCGGACCGGGGCGGACGCCTCCGCCTCGCCGTCGCCGGACGGCGGTTCCGGCGGCACGCCGGTCTGCCTGGTGGTGAGCAACTCCTTCTCCGCCCCGCCCACGGTGCGGACGGCGCCCGGCATGCCGCTGGAGCTGACCGTCGACCTCGTGCCGTCCTCGGACACGCCGGGCGAACCGGACCTCGGCCGCGGCTGGCTGCTGCTGATCGTGCTCGCCGCGACGGGCCTCGTCGCCGGCCTCGCCACCGGATGGCTCGCCCGGTGGCGGGTGGCCGTCTGGAAGGAGAACTGACCATGCGCGCCTCCCTCCTCCTCGCGTCCGCGGCCGCCTGCGCCGTCCTGCCGGCGACCGCCGCGCCGGCCGCCGCGGACCCCTCCCCGAGCCCGCGACCGACGATCGGCACCGCGGGAACGTCCTTCCTGACGGCGACCACCGTGGAACCCGGGCAGCCGGTCCGCGTGCCCGCCTCGACCGGCGACTACCTGTACTGGTCGTTCGCCGCCGCGGCAGGGCAGACCGGGCGGATCGCGGTGACGGTCGCGCTGCCCCCCGCGGCGAGCCGCCACGGCGCCGCGACGTACGGCATCGACGTCTTCGACGGGCTGCGCCGCCGCCAGGCGTGCACGGCCGGTCCGCAGAACGCGACGGCGGCGGCCGGGGCCGCGAGCGTCAGGCTCCGCTGCACGCTGCGGCGGGTCCGGGCGTGGGCCGAGCCGTGGTCCGACGACCCGCTGCCCGGCACCTACTACCTGCGGCTCGCGGCGAGCGGCCTGCCCGAGCAGGACCTCGGCCTGCCGATCCGGGCCGACGTGCGGATCAGCGCGAAGGACGGGGACGCCCGGCCCGCGGGCGCGAAGCTGAAGGCGCCGCTGTCCCCGGCCGTCGACCCCGGGGCCACGCTCGCCCCGGGCGCCGCGCCGTCGGCGGGCCCCGTGGACTCGGCGCCGAAGCCGGCGGAGCGGGTCAAGGGCTGGTTCTCCTGGCCGTCCGGCCGGTGGTGGTGGACGATCGGCGGCGGCGTCCTCGCCGCCGTCATGTCCGTGGCGGGCTACAGCCTGACCCGGCATCCGCGCCGCTGGTTCTCCGCGCCGCGCTGAACCGGTCCGGGCCGGGGGGACGCCATGACGTCCCCCCGGCTCCGCCGCCGTCGTCTCAGGGCCTGCGGCCCCGGAAGGTGCGGCGCAGGTCGCTCACCCAGGCGTCGGGGTTCTCCCAGGGGATGAAGTGGCCGCCGTGGTCGTGGGCGTTGACGTTGACGTGGTTGAACCAGGCGCTCTGCGGGCCCGTCTCGAACGCACGGACGCGCTCTTCGGCGGTGTGGACGCCGGGCGGGTTCTCGTACGTGACGAAGGTGAGGCCGACCGGGGCCTGCACGACCGGGGTGCGGTCGTGGGCGGGCGTCCAGGGGTAGCGGTTGGCGTTGGCGTAGTACCGCATCGACGTGGCGATGGAGTTGTTCACCCAGTAGATCGTGGCGTGGGTGAGCAGGTCGTCCTTGCTGAAGACGGACTCGACGTCGCCGCCGCTGTCGCTCCAGGCGTTCCAGCGCTCCAGCAGCCAGGCGAGCAGTCCGGCGGGCGAGTCGCTCAGGCCGTGGGCCAGGGTCGCGCCGTCGAGCATGTGCACGGTGAGGTGGGACGCCGAGCGGTGGTCCATCTCGATGATGCGGGCGCGGACGTCGGCGGGCTGGTCGTCGGTGAGGGGCCGGTTCCGGGCGAAGTCCCAGGCGCGGGGGCCGTTGAAGAAGTCGAGCGGCAGCCCGGAGCCGATGTGGATGCCGTACAGCTCGTCGGCGTACTTGTGGCCGAGCTGGCTGGTGACGATCCCGCCGATGTCGCAGCCCCCGGCGGCGTACCTCTCGTACCCCAGGGTCTCCGTCATCAGCGTGTGCCAGAGATCGGAGACCTTCCAGAAGTTGACGTCCGGGAAGCCGGTGAGCGGGCCGGGGAAACCGAAGCCGGGCAGGGACGGCACGATGACGTCGAACGCGTCGCCGGGGTCACCGCCGAACGCGGCCGGGTCGGCGAGCGGGTCGATCACCTTCGACCAGTGCCAGAACGTCCACGGCCAGCCGTGGGTAAGGATCAGCGGGACCGGACGGGGGCCGCGGCCCGGCTTGCGCATGAAGTGCACCGGCACACCGGAGACGCTCACCTGGTAGTGCTCGTAGGCGTTGATGGCGGCCTCGGCCTTGCGCCAGTCGTAGCCGTCCCGCCAGTAATCGACCAGCCCGCGGAGGTAACCGGCCGGGACGCCGTAGGACCAGTCCTCGTTCCCCTCGTCCAGCGGCGGACGGGTCAATGCGAGACGAGCGCGCAAGTCGTCGAGGGCCTCGTCGGGCACATGGATCGCCGTCGGTTCCAAGGGGAAGGCGTTCGAGGTGGTCATAGCGTGGTTCCTTACTGGTGGAGGGACAACGACGTGCTGTCCCCGACCTCGCCGTCGAGAATCCTCGGAGGACTAGGTGATGTCCTCGGGGAGGAGGGTGGCGAGTTGTTCGGTGGTGAGTTCGACCCCGGTGTTGGCGAGTTGTTCGGTGCGGCGGGCGTGCGCGGTGATGGCCGACCGGACCAGCTTGTCGACTTCACGGCCGTTTCCTTCGCGGAACCGGCCCCGGTGCGTGTTCAGGTAGACGGTCAGAGCCTCGCGAGTGGCCTCGGGGACGCGGTAGTCCGCTGCCTCCGCTTTCTTGACGAAGATCGAGGCCAGGCCGTCGACGGGGTAGGGCTGGAAGGTCAGCGTGCGCGCGAACCGGGACGCCAGGCCCGGGTTGGTGGCCAGGAACCCCTCCATCTCGTCGGTGTATCCGGCGGCGATCACGATGACCTCGTCACGGTGGTCCTCCATCAGCTTGACCAGCGTGTCGATGGCCTCCTGCCCGAAGTCGTGACCCGACCCGCCCGAGCGCGACAGGGTGTAGGCCTCGTCGATGAACAGGACCCCGCCCCGGGCGCGCTGGAACACCTCGGTGGTCTTTTGGGCGGTGTGCCCGACGTACTGCCCGACCAGGTCGACGCGTGCCGCCTCCACCACCTGCCCTTGGGCAAGGACGCCCAGGGCGGTGAGGAGTTCTCCGTAGAGGCGCGCGACGGTCGTCTTGCCCGTGCCCGGCGGACCGGCGAAGATCAGATGCCCGGTGAACGGCTCGGCCTCCAACCCCGCCGCCCGGCGCCGCCGCGCCGAGGCCAGCAGGTCGAGCAGGTCCTTGATCTCCCGCTTGACCTCCTCCAGCCCCGTCATCCCCGAAAGGCGCGCCAGCACATCGGTGACCTGACCGGCGTCGCGCGCCTCCCCGAACCGCGCCGCCAACCCCGCGTCGACGTCGAGATCCTCGGCGACGAGCAGGCTCAACTCCTCACCTGAGGGCAGTTCGGGCAGGTCGGCGAGGCGCTGCGCCTGGCGCTCCACCGCGGCCTCGAACACCTGCCGTGCCGCTCGCCCGTTCCCGAACGTCGCGTCGCGGCGCTGCCCCGCGAAGTGCGCCAGGATCGCCGCGCGCGCGTCGTCGGCCAGCCGGTACCCGTCCCTGGTCGCATGCGACTCCAC
>NZ_JBEZJP010000357.1:0-8900 GCF_040653175.1 Actinomadura sp. NPDC048032 | reverse complement strand
CCCGGCGGGGGCGCGTCCCCGCCGGTCATCGCCGCCGCCGCGATCGCCGGCCTGGCGGCGGCCGTCGCGTTCGTTCTGCTCGAACGCCTGCGCGGGCGGCCGCGCAGACGGGCGGACCGCGAGGCGCCACAGCCGATGCTGCCGCTGGACGTGTTCTCCTCGCGGCAGTTCTCCGCCGTCAACGTCGTCACGTTCATCATGTACGGCGGGATGGGCGTGATGTTCTTCCTGTTCGTCCTGAACCTCCAGGTCGTCACCGGGTTCTCGCCCATCGCGGCCGGGACGGCGCTGCTGCCGGTCACCGTGCTGATGCTGCTGCTGTCGGCCCGGGCGGGCGCGCTCGCGCAGAAGATCGGCCCTCGGCTGCCGATGACCGTCGGCCTGGTCGTGGCGGCCCTCGGGATGCTCCTGGTGGGCCGGATCGGCGCGGACGCCTCCTACGTCCGGGACGTCCTGCCGGCCGTGGTGGTGTTCGGGCTGGGGCTGGCGGCGGTGGTCGCGCCGCTGACCGCCACGGTCCTGGCGACCGCCGACGTCCGCCACGCGGGGGTGGCCAGCGGCGTCAACAACGCGGTGGCGCGGGCCGCCGGCCTGCTGGCGGTGGCGGCGATCCCGCCCCTGGCGGGGCTGACGGGCGACGCCTTCAAGAACCCGGTGGACTTCTCGCACGGGTACCGGCTGGCGATGATCACCTGCGCCGGTCTCCTGGCGGCGGGGGCCGTGCTGTCCTTCCTCACCGTCGGCGACGACGCGCTGCGGACGCCGTCCGGGGAACCGGTCCAGCCGGAATGCCGGCGCCAGTGCGGGGTGGGCGCGCCGCAACTGCAGCCCGAGCCGGAGACCGTCCCGGCCGGGCGCGCCGGGACGACCCCGCCCGGGCCCGAGAGCTGATCGCCGGACCGGTCCGCTGATTCCCGGTCCTAATCCGGCTATGTCCAGGACCGGAGCGGTTCGTTGGCATACGGTCAGTGCATGAATCTGCGGCAGCTGCGCTATGTCGTGGCGACCGCCGACCATGGCACGATGACGTCGGCGGCCCAAGCCCTCTACGTGGCCCAGCCCGCGCTGTCGCGGGCGGTACGCGAACTGGAGCGCGAGCTCGGCCTGGAGCTGTTCGCGCGGTCCGGGCGCGGGGTCGTCCTCACGCCCGCCGGGGAGCAGGTCGTCCGGCAGGCCCGGGTCGCCCTGGACGCCGTCGACGCGATCGAGGGACTGGCGGTCACGCGCGCCGACGGGCGCGGCGCGGAGCTGCGCATCGCGGTCACCGCGTCGCTGGAGCCGGAGCTGACCGGCGGCCTCATCCCCCGCTTCGCGCGCGACCAGCCCGCCGTGCGGGTCCGGGTGGTGCGCTGCGCGGACCGCGACCAGATCGCGGCGGTGCTGCGCGGGGGCCGCGCCGACCTGGCGCTGACCGACCTCCCCGTCCCCGGCGACATGACCGCGCACCCGTTCGAGCAGCGCGAGGTGGTGCTGATCTCCCCTCGCGCGCTGAAGGTCCGCGAACCGGTGCCGCCCGCCGCGCTGGACGGCATGCGGCTCGTCCTGCCCGCCCGCGGCGGCGCCCGCCGCGCGGAGATCGACACGATGCTGCGGCGGATCGGCGCGCGGCCGGTCGCCGCGGTGGAGTCCGACGAGCGCGGCGCCTGGCTCGGCTGGGTCCGCGCCGGGCGGGGCTCCTTACTCTGGTACCGCAACCAGATCGACGACACCGAAGGGGTGACGGTCCGCTCCTTCATGCCGCCGCTCACGCGCATGATCGGCCTCGTGCACGCGCACCGCCGGCTGCCGCCCGCCGCCCGCGACTTCCTGACCTTCGCCAAGCAGGCGCCGCACCACGACGACCAGGCCCGCTGACCGCGCCCCGGCCCCGGTTCCTCCCGGTCCGGCCGGGCCGCCCGCGCGACGCCGGTACCGCCCGGTCATGCCATGATTCGGCGGTGGGAACGACGCACGCACTCTGGCTGCTGGCCGTACCGGTCGGCGCCCTGATGGTGGCCGCGGCCGCGCGGCGCCTCGGCCTGTCGGCGCCGCTGGTCCTGGTGATCGCGGGGCTCGCCTTCTCCTTCGTCCCGGGGGTCCCGGAGTTCGAACTCGAACCCGAGTTCGTGCTGTTCGTGTTCCTGCCGCCGCTGCTGTTCTCCGCGGCGTGGAACAGCTCGTTCACCAACCTTCGGCAGAACGTCTGGTCCATCGGCCTGCTGTCGGTGGGGCTGGTGCTGTTCACGACCTTCGCCGTGGGCTACGTGGCGCATCTGATCGTTCCCGACCTGCCGCTGGCGGCGGCGTTCGTGCTCGGCGCGATCGTGGCGCCGCCGGACGCGGTGGCGGCGGTGAGCATCGCGCAGCGCCTCGGCCTGCCCCGCCGGACGGTCACGGTCCTCGTCGGGGAGAGCCTGTTCAACGACGCGACGGCCCTGACCGCGTTCCGGGTGGCGCTGATCGCGGCGACGGGCGCCGGGTTCACCCTCCTGGACGGCGTCGGACGCTTCCTGTTCGCCGCCGTCGTGGGCGCGGCGGTCGGGCTGATGCTCGGGCCGCCGCTGCACTGGCTGCGGACCCGGCTGAACGACCCGCTGGTCGAGAACGGCGTCGCGCTGGTGGCCCCCTTCGCCGCCTACCTCCTCGCCGAGACCGCGCACGCCTCCGGAGTGATCGCCGTGGTGGTCAGCGGCCTGTACCTGGGCAACCGGGAGACCCAGTCCGCGGCGGTGACCCGCCTGATCGGGCACTCCTTCTGGAAGGTCATGGTCTTCCTCCTGGAGTCGGTGGTCTTCCTGCTCATCGGCCTGCAGCTGCCCCCGATCGTCCACGAGATGTCGGGACGGAGCTGGCAGGAGCTGGCCTGGTGGTCGACCGCGGTGTTCGCCGTCACGGTCGCGGCCCGGTTCGTGTGGGTGTTCCCCGCCTCGCAGGTCCCGCGGCTGCTGTCGCGGCGGGAGCGGGCGGTGCCGAGCGTGGGCTGGCGCGGCCTGGTCGTGGTGTCGTGGGCCGGGATGCGTGGGGTGGTCTCGCTCGCCGCCGCGTTCGCGATCCCGTTCGTCGCCTCGGGCGGCACGCCGTTCCCGGGGCGCGACCTGATCCTGTTCCTGACGTTCACCACCGTCCTCGGGACGCTGCTGGTGCAGGGGCTGACGTTCCCCGCGCTGATCCGCGCGCTCGGCATCGGCGGGGACCGGGAGCGCTACGCCGACACCGTCGCTCTGGCGGGCGCGCAGCACGCCGCCGCGCAGGCCGCGCTGGAGCGGCTGGAGGAGCTGAACGCCGAGGAGCGGCTCGACGCGTCGGTCGTGGAGCGGCTGCGGCAGCTCGCCGAGCACCGGCAGCTGCGCGCCTGGGAGCGGCTCGGGGGCGGGACGGGCCCGGAGGGCGAGGAGGTGCCGACGGCGACGTACCGGCGCCTGCGACGGGAGATGCTGATGGCCGAGCGCCGGGTGTTCGTGCGGATGCGGGACGAGCGCCGCATCGACGACGAGGTCCTCGCACGCGTCATGCACGAGCTGGACCTGGAGGAGGTCGCCCTCAGCCGCGACTAGCGGGGGCCCTCGGCCCGGCCACGGTCGCGCCGTGGCCGGGCCGAGGGCCGCGCTCAGACCGCCCCGTTGAGGGGCTGCTCGGGCAGTTGGACGGCGTAGGACTCCTTCACCACGTCGAGGTGGTGCCAGGACTCCCGTACCGTCACCCCGGACACCGACCGGATGGCGTCGAACACGGCCACCAGCTCGGCGCGCGAGGCCGCTTCGACCTGCCCGACGATGTCGTAGCGGCCGAAGCCGGTCGCCAGGTAGCGGACGCCGTCCTGGGCGGCGACCGCGTCGGCGACCTTGCGGAGCCCGCCCGTCACCACCAGCCCGAACCCGCCGAGCTCCGCGGCGCCGAGCGCCAGGGGGTCGGCGAGGCCGGTCACCTGGATGACGCCGGTGCGCATGAGCCTGACCACCCGGGCCCGGGTGGCGGCCTGCGAGAGGCCGATGACGTGCGCGAGCCGGGTGTAGGGGGCGCGGCCGTCGCGCTGCAGCTCGTGCAGCAGCCGCCAGTCGATGTCGTCGAGGGTGACCTCGCCGAGCTCGCGCACCACCGCGTGCGTGTCGCGCACGGTGGACACCGACCGGAACACCTCGGCCGCGCGGACGCCGGCGACGGACCTGATGTGGTCCACCTCGGCCGCGAGCGCGGCGTCGTCGCGGGTGCGCACCTGGGCGACCAGGTCGTACGGGCCCGCGGTCAGCGCGGTGAAGCTGACCGCGGCGCGCTCGGCGACGGTCTCGGCCACCTCCCTCGCCGAGCCGGCCACGGTGACCGACACGTGCCCGATCGCCTCCGCGCCGACGACGGCGGCGTGCACGATGCCGACGACGCGGACGACCTGGGTTTCGAGAAGGTGCTGCACCCGTGCCCGCACCGCCGTGCGGGAAAGCCCGACGCGATCGGCCAGCGCCTGGAACGTCGCCCTGCCATCCCGCTGGAGCTCGCGGACGAGCACGGCGTCGACCGCATCCAGCACGGCTCTCCTCCTCGACATGTGATGAATCGTTTTGCCAGCAACTGCAAGATCATTCCATTTCAGGACGGTATGACGTCAAATATTGATCTTGCTCGTGTTCGCCCTGCCCGATGGCCGTCGAAGCGTCGGTGACCGGTTCCGGGCGGCGACGTTTTAAATGCCGCAGAAACCGGTACGAAAGCGCAACGCTGCCGAGCCCGCGCCGCTCGCACGGCGCGAGGCGGCCCGGGCGGTGGACGCGCCGGACGGCCGTGGCCGCTCCGGCGATCGCGGCCCGGTCGGGGCGGCCGGCGGCGCGGGCGGGCATGGCCGACCGGGACGACGTGCGTGACCTGCATGCGCTTCTCCCGGTGCTCTTCTGACCACCCCCTACGGCGGATCCGCCGTCCGCGCGAGGCACATGTAAGAAAAGTGCATCGGGGGCGCAGTTACGTCAAGAGGTAACTTTACAGAGAGCCAAGCCTCACGTTGCACCGTTTTGCATCAGGTGCACGGGCTCACTTTCGTTATCCCTGCAAGGAGGGGGGAAGACGGGCTGAGACGACACTCGACGCCCTCCCGGGACACAGTGCCATCACCCCTGGTCACGGGCTTTGCCCGCGGCCGCGGGGCGGTCCGGGGCGTCCGGCCGCCGGCCTCGGCGGGAGCACGGCCGGGTATCGCCGAGAATGTACGGTGGCCCAGCCACTGCGAACGCGATTGGTGTGTAGTACTGCCGTGCGCCTGCTGAACGATGAGCGTTCCGCTCACGATCTCACCTACAACGACGTCTTCATGGTCCCCCGCCGCTCCTCCGTCGGGTCGCGCCTGGAGGTCGACCTGGCCACCTCGGACGGCAGCGGGACCACCATCCCGCTCGTGGTGGCCAACATGACGGCCGTGTCCGGCCGCCGGATGGCCGAGACCGCCGCCCGGCGCGGCGGCGTCGCGGTCCTCCCGCAGGACATCCCGGTCGACGTCGTCGCCGAGGTCATCGAGTGGGTCAAGGGTCGCGACCTGGTGGTGGACACCGCGATCCGGCTGGACCCCTCCAGCACGGCCGGCGACGCGCTGGCGCTGCTGCCGAAACGGGCGCACAACGCCGTGATCGTCGTCGAGGACGACCGTCCGGTGGGCGTCGTCACCGAGGCCGACTGCATGGGCGTGGACCGGTTCGCCCAGCTCCGCGACATCATGTCCCGCGACCTGGTCACGCTGCCCGCCGGCGTCGACCCGCGGGAGGCGTTCAACCGGCTGCACGAGCGCGGCCACCGGCTCGCCCCCGTCGTGGACGCCGAGGGCCGCCTCGCCGGCGTCCTCACCCGCACCGGCGCGCTGCGCGCCACGCTCTACCGGCCGGCCGTGGACGCCGCCGGCCGGCTGCGCGTCGCCGCGGCGGTGGGCGTGAACGGCGACGTCGCCGGCAAGGCCAAGGCGCTGCTGGAGGCGGGCGCCGACCTGATCGTCGTCGACACCGCGCACGGCCACCAGGACAAGATGATCAGCGCGCTCGCCGCGGTCCGGGCGCTGGACCCCGCCGTCCCGGTCGTCGCCGGGAACGTGGTGACCGCCGAGGGCACCCGCGAGCTGATCGAGGCGGGCGCCGACATCGTCAAGGTCGGCGTCGGCCCCGGCGCGATGTGCACCACCCGGATGATGACCGGCGTCGGCCGCCCGCAGTTCTCCGCGGTGCTGGAGTGCGCCGCCGAGGCGCGCCGGCTCGGCCGCCACGTGTGGGCGGACGGCGGCGTCCGGCACCCGCGCGACGTCGCGCTGGCGCTCGCCGCGGGCGCCGCGAACGTGATGGTGGGCTCGTGGTTCGCCGGCACCTACGAGTCGCCGGGCGACCTGCAGCGGGCCGCCGACGGGCGGCTCTACAAGGAGAGCTTCGGCATGGCGTCCGCCCGGGCGGTGCGGCTGCGCACCGCCGAGGACTCCCCCTTCGACCGGGCCCGCAAGGCCCTGTTCGAGGAGGGCATCTCCACCTCCCGGATGTTCCTGGACCCTCAGCGGCCCGGCGTCGAGGACCTGATCGACTCGATCGTGGCGGGGCTGCGCAGCTCGTGCACCTACGCGGGCGCGCGGACCCTGGAGGAGTTCCACGAGCGCGCCGTGGTCGGGATCCAGAGCCCGTCCGGCTACGCCGAGGGCAAGCCGCTGTCCAGCAGCTGGTAAAGGGCGCCCCCGCGGATCGCCGGGCGTCCCCGCATTTCGCGACACGCCGCCGCCTTCGCGCCCCGATCAGCTCGCTGACCTGCACTCTCTTACGTCAGGAACGGAGAGGGGTCTCCGTCCCTGGAGGGGGCGCAGCATGGTCGACGGCGGGTCGGTCGGAGCCGGGGCGCGGCCGCTGCCGCAGGAGGGACCGGGCCCGGCGGCCCGGGACCGCGAGCGGGGGCGCCGGGCGCGGGAGGCGGCGCTGCGGGAGCTGGCCGAGGCGCTGGTGATCGCCGCGGTCTCCCCGGCCCTGCCGGGCATCGCGCACCTGCGGGCGGGGCGCGTCCGGCTCGGCGCGGCGCTGCTGACCGTCCAGGCGCTGGCGCTGACCGCGGCGGCCCTCGCCGCCGGGCACGGCCGCCCGCTCCTGCTGCACGCGGCGGCGAGGCCCGCGTGGCTGGCGGCGCTGACGGCCGGCTGCGTGGTCGTCGCGGCCCTGTGGGCGGGGCTGATCGTCCACTCCTACGCGGTGCTGCTCCCAGCCGGGCTGTCGCCGCTGTGGCGGCTCGCGGGCGGCACGACGGTGGCGGTCCTGTGCCTGCTGGTGATCGTCCCGCCGCTGACGGCCGCCCACGCGCTGGCGCCCTGCCCACTACGTGATCATCCGTACGGGTCCCCGAACGGCGGCGGATTCACTATCCTGACGATCTGCACCAAAGGCCACACCCGCTCGCATGCGATCGACTCTTACGCAACCTTTGCCCGGTTCGACGCGTCCATAATGTGAGCCGAGGCTTAATTCACTGTGGGTGGGAATCGGAGCGTACATGGGTCGGTCGCCAAGTGGGCGTGCCCGGAACAGGGACGATGAGGGTGCCTCCGGCGGAGCCGGGGGCCTCCCCCGCGCGCTGGCACTGACGCTCGCGTCCGCCCTGGTCTGGGGCGTCGCGCATTTCGTCACGGGCCGCCGGATCGCCGGCGGGATTCTGCTCGCGCTGTACGTGGCGATCGTCGCCGCCCTCGCGGGCGCCGCCACGTTCTACCGCTCCGATCTGGTGCACTACGCCGTCCAGCCCGCGGTGCTGCAGCGGACCTCCGCCGCGATCATCGCGCTCGGCGTGCTGTGGATCCTCGTCGTCGTCCGCTCCTACCTGCTGCTGCGCCCGACCCGCCTCGCCGCGGGCGCCCGGACGCTCGGCGCGGCCGCCGTCGCGGTGATGTGCGCCGCCGTCGCGGTGCCGGTGGCGTGGTCGGCGCACAGCACCTACGTGTACCGCGACGCGCTGACCAGTATCTTCCGCACCGGAAGCGAGAACGGCAAGCCGGTCGACACCGCGGACCCGTTCAACGGCCAGCCGCGCGTCAACATCCTGCTGCTCGGCGGCGACTCCGCCGCCGACCGCACCGGCGTGCGCACCGACAGCGTGACCCTCGCCAGCGTCGACACCAAGACGGGCGACACGGTGCTGCTGAGCCTGCCGCGGAACCTGGAGCGGTTCCCGATGCCGCCCGGCCCGGCCCGCGACCGGTTCCCCTACGGCTTCACCGGCGACGGCCCGCAGAACCCGGGCCTGCTCAACGAGGTCTACGAGTACGCCGAGAACCACCCCGACGTGGTGCCCGGCGTCGCCAAGAAGCGCCGCGGCCCCGAGCTGCTGAAGGCCACCGTCGCCGGAGTCCTCGGCCTGCGCGTGGACTACTACATCCTCGTCGACATGTTCGGCTTCGCCGACATTGTCGACGCCATGGGCGGCGTCAAGCTCAAGATCACCGAGCCGATCCCGTACGGCCTGCAGGGGGGCGTCCTGCAGCCCGGCTACCGGACGCTGAAGGGCAAGGAGGCCCTCTGGTACGGGCGGTCCCGCACCAACAGCAGCGACTACGTGCGGATGAGCCGGCAGAAGTGCCTGATGCGGGCGATCGCCGAGCAGGCCGACCCGCAGACCGTGCTCACCAGCTTCGACAAGCTCGCCGCGGCGGCCAAGCGGACGCTGTCGACCGACATCCCGCAGGAACTGCTGCCCGCGCTGATGAAGCTGTCGAACCGGGTCAAGAACGGCGCGCAGATCAGGAGCCTGCAGTTCGTCCCGCCGCTGATCTACACGGGGAACCCGGACTTCGAGAAGATCCGCACCCTGGCGGCCGACGCCGTCAACAGCGAGCCGGGTCAGCATCCAGCGACTCCTCGGCGTCAACGACATCGACATGGTGCACCTCGCCGCCGCCTACGCCGGCTTCGCCGCCCGCGGCAAGTACTGCGCCC
>NZ_JBEZJP010000356.1:0-8920 GCF_040653175.1 Actinomadura sp. NPDC048032 | reverse complement strand
GACCGCGCTCCAGGCGGCCGGAGGCCTCGGCCTGGTGCTGCCCGTCCTCGGCGGGCGGCGGCTGCTCGACCGGGCGCTCGGCGGCGCCGACCTGGCGGCCGTCCTGGCGCAGGGCGCGGTCGTGCTCGCCCTGACCGCCCTCGTCGCCGTGGCGGTCTCGGTCGCCTCGTCCCGCGACGAGGTGCTGAGCGAGCAGCTCAACCGGTACGCGATGGGCCGGATCCTGGACGTCGCCTGCGCCGTCGACCTCGAGGAGTTCGAACGGCCGGCGTTCCACAACCGGCTGGAGCGGGCCTCGATGAGCGCGCGGATCCGCCCGCACCAGGTCGTCCAGGGCCTCGGGGCCCTCACCGGCGCGCTGATGGCCACGGCCGGGGTGGCGCTCGCCCTCGCCGCGATCGAGCCGCTGCTCGTCCCGGCGACCGTGGCGGCGGGGGCGCCGCTGTGGCTGGCGGGGCTGAAGAGCGGGCAGGTGCTGTACGGCGCGCTGTTCCGGCTGACGCCCGCGGAACGCGAGCGCAGCTACCTGCTGGACGTGCTGACCAGCCGCCGCGCGGCCGCGGAGGTCCGCGCCTTCGGGCTGGCCCCGCACCTGCGGGCCCGCTGGGAGGCCCGCACCCGCGAGCGGCTCGGCGAGATCCGCCGGACCGTCCGCCGCCGGCTGCGCATCACGCTGCTGGCGCGGGCGGTCAGCGGCCTCGCGCTCGCGGCGGTGCTCGGACCGCTGCTGGCGCGCGCGGCGACCGGCGCCATGCCGGCGGCCGACGCGGGCGCCGCCGCCACGGCCGTCCTGCTGCTGGCCTCCCGCCTCCGCGCCGCCGCGGCGGGCACCGACCAGCTCTTCGAGGCGGCGCCGTTCGTCCGCGACCTCAGGTCGTTCCTCAGCCCGCCGGAGCGCGCGCCCGCCGAGCCCGCGCCGCCGCCCTTCCAGGTGCTGACGGCCGAGAACCTCGGATTCGGCTACCCCGCGGCGTCCCGCCCCGCGCTGGACGGCGTCGACCTCACGATCAGGGCGGGCCAGGTCGTCGCGCTGGTGGGCGAGAACGGCTCCGGCAAGACGACCCTGGCGAAGCTGCTGTCGCACCTGTACCGGCCGGAGTCGGGGCGGATCCTCTACGACGGGGTCGACGTCGCGGGCGCCGACCCGGAGGAGCTGCGCGCCTCCGTCGCCGTGCTCTTCCAGGACTTCGAGCGCTACCTGCTGCCGGCGTCCGACAACATCGCCCTCGGCAGGCCCGAGCGTGCCGGCGACCGGCGGGCCGTCGAGCGGGCCGCGCTCGCCGCCGGGGCGGACCGGTTCCTGCGCGGGCTGCCGGACGGCTACGGAACGCTGCTCGGACCGCAGTTCGCCGGAGGCGTCGACCTGTCCGGCGGCCAGTGGCAGCGGGTGGCGCTCGCCCGGGCGTTCTTCCGCGACGCGCCGTTCGTCATCCTGGACGAGCCGACCGCCACCCTCGACGCCCGCGCCGAGCACGACCTGTTCGAGCGCCTCAGGGGCCTGCTCGCCGGACGCACCGTGCTGCTCATCTCGCACCGCTTCTCGACCGTCCAGACGGCCGACCACATCTACGTGCTCGCCGGCGGCCGGATCGCCGAGCACGGCACCCACGCCTCGCTGATGGCGGCCGGCGGGCACTACGCCGAGCTCTTCGCCCTCCAGGCCGAGGGATACCTCGACCCCGCCGCCATACCCGGGCGGTGACCCCGGAGCCACCGGATATGACAGAACTGTGATAACAAGTCGGCATGCGCGCGATCGACCTGCTCAACGGACGGCTCAAGCTGCGGCACCTGGTGCTCGTCGTCGCCATCGCCGACCAGGGCAGCGTCCTGCGGGCGGCCGAGCACCTGCGGCTCGCGCAGCCCGCCGTGACGCGCAGCCTGCGCGAGGTGGAGGGCATCCTCGGCGTCGAGCTGTTCACCCGCGGCCCCCGCGGCATGACCCCGACGATGTTCGGCGACGCGTTCGTCGAGCACGCCCGCACCGTCCTGGCCGAGCTCCGCCGCGCCGGAGAGCGCATCAGCGGCCTGGCCGACGGAGAGGTCGGCACGGTCACGATCGGCACCCTGCTCGCCGGCTCAAGCGTCCTGCTCCCCCGCGCGATCGCCGCGCTGAAGCGGGACCGCCCCGGCGTCACCGTGATCGTCCAGGAGGCCACCTTCGACGCGCAGGTCCCCCGCCTGCTGGACGGCGAGATCGACCTGATCCTCGGCCGCCTCAACCCGATCGGGGACCTGCGCGGCCTGCGCCAGATCACCCTCTACGGCGAGCCCGTCCGCCTCGTCGCCCGCCGGGGCCATCCCGCGCGCTCCGTCGCGGGCCTCGGCCTGGCCGACCTGCTCGCCTACCCCTGGGTGCTGCCCCTGGAGCAGACGGCGCTGCGGTCGGAGCTGGAGCAGGTCTTCCGCGCCGAAGGCCTGAACCCGCCCGGCAACCTGGTCGAGTGCACGTCGGTGCTGACCGTCCGCACCCTCGTCCGCGACACCGATATGATCGCCGCCCTTCCCGAGTTGGTCGCGCGGACCGACGCCGACATCGCGCCGCTGCCCGTGCCCCTGGAGACCGTCCGCCGCCAGGTGGGCGTCACGCTGCCCGCGCACCGCGCCCCGACTCCGTCGGCCCGGCTGATGCTCGACCATCTCCGCCGCGCCGCCGCCGAGATCACCGCCGGCTGATCACACCGCGCGGACCAGGTCGACGAGCGCCCGGCCCACCGCGGAGTCCGGATCCGCCATGTCGAGGACCACGTCGAAGTGGTCGCGGCCCGGGACGACCATGAGGTCTCCGGCGTCCCAGTGCGGATGGAACAGACGGGACTGCGCGAGGAAGCCCTCCCCGTCGTCCTGGGCGACGACGAGGACGGCCGGGCAGCGGTACGGCGCCGGCAGCAGCGCCGGGCTCAGCGCCGCGGCCCGCGGCAGGTCCAGCCGCACGGCCTCGTTGACGTAGACGCGGGTGATCGGGCGGATGTCGAACAGCCCGCTGAACGGCATCGCGGCCTTGACGACGTCGGCGGGCAGCCCGAGCGGCTCCTGCCAGCCGCCGACCATCGTCATCCCGGTGAGGTGCCCGCCCGCCGAGCTGCCGCCCACCACGATGCGGTCGGGGTCGAGTCCGTGCTCGCGCCCGTGCCGGTGCACCCAGGCCACGGCCGCCCGCACCTGCCGGACGATCTCCTCCAGCGTCGCCTTCGGGGCCAGGGTGTAGTCGGGCACCACGGTCGCGACGCCCTGCTCGTGCAGCATCCTCGCCATGAACGACGACACGTCCCGCGACAGGGCCATCCAGTAGCCGCCGTGCAGGAACACGAACACCGGCCGCAGCCCTTCGCCGGCGCCCCAGACGTCGAGCCGCTCCCCGCTCGCCTCGTCGTAGACGATCCCCGGGCGCCCGGGCAGCCCCTCGACCGCCGCCTCCGACATGGCCCGGTACCGGGCCATGTGCCGGTCGAACAGCTCGGGACCGGCCTTCCTGCGCACGTTGTAGGCGACGTCCAGTTCCTCGTCGCTCAGCTGACTGCCCGGCCAGTCGCCCAGATCGTCCACGAACGCACCTCCGCTCCAGGACCAGCCTCCCGTCCGCCCGGGAGACGATCAAATACCCTTCCCGGCCTCGCGGTATCACGCCTTCGCCATACCCGGCCGGCGGCCCCCGCCGCGCCGGCCGGGCGGCGGCCGGTCAGAGCACCTTGCTGAGGAAGGCCTTCGTGCGCTCGTTGCGCGGGTGGTCCAGGACCTCCGAGGGGGTGCCGGACTCCACGATGACACCGCCGTCCATGAAGACGACGCGATCGGCGACCTCGCGCGCGAAGCCGATCTCGTGCGTGACGACGATCATGGTGAGGCCCTCCTCGGCGAGGGTCTTCATGGTGTCCAGCACGTCCCCGACCAGCTCGGGGTCCAGTGCGGAGGTCGGCTCGTCGAACAGCATCAGCTTCGGCCGCATCGCCAGCGCGCGGGCGATCGCGACGCGCTGCTGCTGCCCGCCGGACAGATGGCGGGGGTAGCCGCCCGCCTTGTCGGCGAGGCCGACCTTGGCCAGCAGCTCGCCGGCGCGCGCCCGGGCCTCGGCGCGGGAGTCGCCGCGCACGCCGGTCGGCGCCTCCATGACGTTCTGCAGGACGGTGAGGTGCGGGAACAGGTTGAACTGCTGGAACACCATGCCGATCTCGCGGCGCTGCCGCGTGACCTCGCGCTTGCGCAGGTGCCGGGGCTTCCCGCCGGACACGCTGAACCCGATCAGCTCGCCGTCCACGTGGACCGAGCCGCCGTCGATGGTCTCCAGGTGGTTCACGCACCGCAGGAACGTCGACTTGCCCGAACCGGACGGCCCGAGGATCACGACGACCTCGCCGGGGCCCACGTCCAGGTCGACGCCCTTCAGTACCTCCAGGTGTCCGAACCTCTTGCGGACGCCCCGCGCCCGCACCATCGGGACGACGGCCGTCGGCGGGTCCTTCTCCATCGTGGTCACGGCGACACCTCCGGGGCGGGACGGCGGCGCCGCATGAGGACGAAGTCCCAGAAGCCCTGCCGGGCGTCGCGGGTGGCGCCGCGCGAGTAGTGGTGCTCGATGAACGACTGCCCGACGTACAGGATCGAGGTGATCACCAGGTACCAGAGGCAGGCGACGAGCAGCAGCGGGATGGTCTGGAACGTCCGGTTGTAGATGGACTGGACGGTGTAGAGCAGGTCGGCGAGGGCGATCACGCTGACCAGCGAGGTGGCCTTGAGCATGTTGATCACCTGGCTGCCGGTCGGCGGGACGATGAACCGCATCGCCTGCGGCAGCACGATCCGCCGGAAAGTGCGGGCGCCGCCCATGCCGAGCGCCTGGGCGGCCTCGGTCTGTCCGGGGTCCACGGCGAGCAGCCCGCCGCGGATGATCTCCGCCATGTAGGCCGCCTCGTTGAGGCCGAGGCCGAGGATGGCGGCGATCAGCGGGGTGATGAGGTGGTTGGTGTCGCCGTGCAGGAACTCCGGCCCGAACGGGACGCCGACCGACAGCCGCGGCAGCAGCGCCGACAGGTTGTACCAGAGCACGAGCTGCACCAGCACGGGCACGCCGCGGAAGAACCACACGTACAGGCCGCACGCGGCGCGCAGCAGCGGGTTGTCCGAGAGCCGCCCCACCGCGAGCATGACACCGCCCGCGATGCCGACCGCCATCGCGATGACGGTCAGTTCGAGCGTGATGGCGATGCCGTCTCCGATGATGGAGGCGTTCATGTAGCGGCCGACGACGTCCCACTGGAAGTTGTCGTTGGTCCACAGCAGGTGGGCGAGCTGGGCGGCCAGCACGAGCACGACGAGCGAGGCGAGCCACCGCAGCGGGTGCCGCACGTGCGCCGCGCCCGTCACGTCGACGTCGCCGACGGTGCCGCGCGGATGCTCCTTGGTCATGGTCACCTCGGCTCACCCCTTCCTCGGCGCCAGGTTCACGCCCGGCTTGTCGAGCATGTTGGCGGTCAGGCCCCACTTGGTCATGACCTTCTTGTACGTGCCGTTCTCGATCAGCTTGCGGAACCCGTCGAGCAGGACGTCCCGCAGCGGCGAGTCCTTGGCGACGACCGAGCCCTGGTAGAGGTCGTCGAACCCGTTGGCCTTGCCCGTCCCGGCGAGCTCCAGGTCGTCGCCCGACTGCTTCACGAAGTAGCTGAGCGGCGCCTGCGAGGAGAAGAAGCCGTCGGCCCGGTGGGACCTGACGGCGAGAATCGCGGTCGGCTGGTCCTTGTAGGACTGCACCTGCACCGCGGGCTTGCCCTGCTGGACGCACGTGGCCGACTGGGACTTGACGACGTCCTCGGCCGACCCGCCCGCCATCACCGAGATCTTCATCCCGCACGTGTCGGCGATGGAACCGATGTGCCTGGGGTTGCCCTTCGGAACGGCGAAGACGACGAACTCGCGGACCCAGTCGACGAAGTCGTTGGCGCTCTCGCGCTCGGGGAAGTCGCCGACCGGGCCCATCGCGAAGTCGTACCGGTCGGCCTTGATGCCGGTGAGCAGGCTGGGCAGCCCGTCCACGGTCACGTGCTCGATCTTGACGCCGAGCAGCTGGCTGAGCGCGGTGGACAGGTCGGCGGAGGCGCCGCTCAGCGACCGGCCGTCCGAGCCCGCGATCTCGTAGGGCGGGAACGAGCCGTTGTTGGCCGAGATCAGCGTTCCGGACGCCTTGTTCTTGGCGGGGAGCCGGTCGTGCAGCCCGTGGTCGAGCGTCTGGCGCAGGTCGGCGGCGCCGACGCCCTGCGAGGACTCGCCGTTGAGGATCCCCTCGGCCTCGGGCGGGTTCGCCCCGCACGCGGCGGTCCCCGCGAGCAGGGCCGCCGCCGCCAGGGCGGCGATGGCGCGTCTCATGCGGTCTCCTTCAGGGGGCGGATGGACGGGTCGACGCGGAAGCGGCGGTTGGCGAGCACGGGCAGCGCGCGGCGGGCCTCGGCCAGTTCCTCCTGGTCGGCGATGGCCCACAGGAGGCCGGGCCGGTCGCCCAGCTGGTCGCGGACGGTGCCGAGCGGGTCGACGACCATGCTCGATCCGATGTTGCGGCGGCCGCACTCCCCCGACGCCGCGACGTAGCAGGTGTTCTCCAGCGCCCGGGCGGTCACCATGACCTCCCAGTGCCGCTCCTTCGCGGGGCCGCGCACCCAGGCGGCCGGCAGCGCGAGCACGTCGGCGCCCGCGTCGACCAGCAGCCTGGCCATTTCCGGGAATCTTACGTCGTAGCAGGTCATGAGGCCCACCTTCCAGCCGTCGCAGTCGACGACCACGGGCTCTCCGTCGCCGGGCGCCACCCGGTCGGACTCCCGCGCGCCGAACGCGTCGTACAGGTGGACCTTGCGGTAGGCGGCGACGAGCTCGCCGTCGCGGACGGCGACGAGGGTGTTGTGGACCTTGCCGTCCCCGGCCGGTTCGTGGACGCCCGCGACGATCGTGGTGCGCGAGCCTTCGCTGTGGGCGCGCAGGCCGGTGACGAAGGGGCCGTCCAGCGGCTGCGCCGCGCCGGTGATGCGGGCGGGCTCGTCGATGAACAGGGCGAGGGAGTCCTCGGGCAGCACCAGCAGCCCGGCGCCGCCCTGGACGGCCTCGTCGATCAGCGTCATGCAGGTCTTGAGGTTGGTCTGCCAGTCCTCGGTGGAGGCGAACTGGCCCACGGCGATCCTCATCCGAAGAGCTCCTCGGCCTTGATCGGGCGGGGCGCGATGCCCTGCTCGTACAGTTCCGCGCAGAACGCGGCGGTCATGGCGGCGTTGGCCTCGGTCCCGTAGGGCATCCAGTCGGGTCCGAAGATCCGCGCCTGCGCCTCCAGCTCGTCCAGCAGCCAGGGCGTGGTGTCGGCGAGCAGCCGGCGGCGCTCCAGCCAGAGGCGCTTGGACGCCGCGAAGGCCTCCTGGACGGCCTCGGGGAGCCAGGGGTGGGCGTTCACGACCTCGCGCTTGAGGGCGAGGAGGTGGATGCCGGGGACGAAACCGGTCCCGGCGTAGTAGGCCGTCTCGGCGGCGCGGTAGTCGCCGTAGAGGTGGCGGAAGCGGCCGCCGGCGGTGAACATCTCCGGGGGCATGAACGGGGTGAAGATCGCGTCGAGGCTCCCGTCGGCGAGCCCCTCGACGAGGGGCGTGCCCGTGACCCGCACGTTGCCGGGCAGCGGGCGGGGGCCGACACGGTCCTTGCCGGTCTCGCCGGCCGCGAGCGACCCGACGCGCCACTGGATGCCGGACAGGTCGACGCCCTCGGCCCGCAGCAGCGCCCGCGTCCAGGTGTTGCCGGAGTCGGGCCAGCCGGTGAGCCCGATCGTGGCGCCCGCCAGGTCCCGCGGGGAGGAGAGGCCGCTGCTCCAGCGGACGAGCACGCAGCGGTGCCGGAAGCCTCGCATGAGGAACACCGGCAGGCCCACGAGCCGGTCGTCGCCGGCCGCGCGCGCGAGGGCGTAGCGGCTGAAGGACGTCTCGCCGCCGTCCAGGCCCGGCTCGGCGAGGACGTCGGGGGTGGCGTCGCGGGTCTCGACCTCCAGGGCCGCCCCCCGGGCGCCGGTCCGGCCGGTCAGCAGCGGGACCAGATGGTCCCAGTCCCGCACCGCCAGACGTATCCGTGGAATCGGCACAGCACTCCATCTCTGCACGTAGAAGGGGGTTTGCCCGCACATCGGGGCGCGATGGGATCCGACTTTAGGGTCTGTTTGTAGCCAGTACAATGGGCGTTTTGTTACTGCACATAACTTGTCCGGAGGTAGCGTGACCGACGCGGCGTGGCTGGCCGAGCGCATCGGCGACCGCACGGCCCGGGGCATCGCCGCGGCGATGACCGGCCTGATCCGCGGCGGTGAGATCCCGGCGGGCACCCGGCTGCCGACCGTCCGCGGCCTCGCGGCGGAGCTCGGGGTGAGCCCGGGCACCGTCGCCGACGCCTGGGCGACGCTGCGCCGGCACCGCGTCGTCAGCGCCCAGCGGCGGCGCGGCACCGTGGTGATCGGCCCGCCGAACGTCCCGCACCCCGCGCGGTACGAGCGAATCGGGGAGTTCGGCACCCGGCTCGCGATCGACCTCGCCGTCGCCGCGCCCGACCCGGCGCTGCTGCCGCCCCTGGACGCGGCGCTCGCGGTCGGCGCCCGGACCCCGCACCTGAACGACTACACCCGCGAGACGATCACTCCCGCGCTGCGCGCCGCCGTCGAGCCGGGCTGGCCCTTCCCCGCCGCCGCCATGCTCACGGCGGGCGGCGGCTACGAGGGCGTCCAGCTCGTCTGCCAGACCGTCGCCGTCCCCGGCGACCGGATCGCCGTGGAGGACCCGACCGGCGCCCGGCTGCTGGACATCCTGGAGGCGCAGGGTGCCGAGGTCGTCCCGGTGGCCTGCGACGCCGAGGGCCCGGAGCCGGAGTCCCTCGCCGAGGCCCTGGCGGAGGGGCCGGCCGCGTTCGTGTACCA
>NZ_JBEZJP010000355.1:0-8948 GCF_040653175.1 Actinomadura sp. NPDC048032 | reverse complement strand
CGCGCGACCCGTACCGGTAGGGGCGGCCCCGGCCGCCGAAGGCGATGCGGTCGTCGGCGGTGCGCTGCGCGTACATGTAGTAGTGCGCCATGTCGCCGAGCAGCTCGCGGCGCTCCCACCCGATCTCCTTCCAGGCGCGGGCGGGCAGCGGCGTCGTGACGATCATCGAGCTGTTCATCGGAAGCCAGTCGCGGCGGTGGCCGGGCAGCGCGGCGGTGAAGCCCTCGGTGGCCCGCAGCACGTACTCGGCGGCGACGGTCCCGAACGGGGTGACCGCGGCGGCCGCGCCGTCCGGCCGGCGGGGGTCGATCCGCACGACCGGCGTCCGCTCGTAGATCTGCACGCCGAGCCGCCGGACCGCCGCGGCGAGCCCCCGGACGAGCGCGGCGGGCTGCACGCGCGCGGCGTGCGGGCTCCACGCGGCGCCGGTCGCGCCCTCGACGCGCAGCCGCTCGTCGCGTTCGGCGGCGGGCAGCGGGACGAGGTCCTCGTCGCTCCAGCCCCACTCGCGCGCCTCCTCCACCAGGGCGGCGAGGCGGGCGCGCTGGGCGGCGTTCCGGGCCACGTGCAGGACGCCGCCCTTGACCAGGCCGGCGTCGACGTCCTCGGCGCCCGCGACGCGGACGACCTCGTCCACCGCCCGGAACATGGCGTGCTGCAGCGCGATCGCGGCGGGACGGCCGTGCCGGGCGGCGTAGCGCTCCCGGGATCCCGCGATCTCCCCCAGCACCCAGCCGCCGTTGCGCCCGGACGCGCCGAACCCCGCGAACTCCCGCTCCAGCACGACGATCCGCAGGTCGGGGCGGGCGCGCTTGAGGTAGTAGGCGGTCCAGAGCCCGGTGTAGCCGGCGCCGACGACGCACACGTCGGCGGTGCGCGGGCCCGGCAGGCGGGGGCCGGGTTCGGGACGTCCGGCAGCCCGGTACCAGTGGGAGACGCCGCCGTTGGCGAAACCGGGAGCCAGGGGCGCCCGGCCCGGGGAGGAGCTCATGGGCTCATCCTGCTGCATTCCGCAGCAAAATCAACAGGCGGCAACGGATTCTAGGGCACAGCGTCGACTTTTCGACGGGATCCGACCCAACGGGAGCGTTCGGCGGCGTAGTACGCGGCGCCGTCGGGCCCGGCGGGGCCCTCCCGCCACCGGCGCATCCCGAGCTGGAGCGCGATCTGCGACGACGCCGGGTTGGCGGTGTCGATCTCGGCGGTGATCCGGTGCACCCCGACCACTCCGAACGCGTAGTCCAGGACGGCGCGGGACGCCTCGGCGGCCAGCCCCCGCCCCCAGTGGTCGGGCTCCAGGCTGTAGAGGATCTCGACGTCCACGCCGTGGCCGAGCGGACCCTCGTGGTGGCTGAGCCCGGCCACGCCCGCCAGCGGGCCGCCGGGCGCCGCCGCGCCGCCGCCCGGGGACGCGGGGGCGGGGGCGGGGCGCAGCGCCCACAGCCCGTAGCCCTCGGTGGCGAAGTCCCGCTCGCTCGCCTCGATGATCTCGCTGACCTGCACGGGCGTGACCACCCGGTCGTCGAACAGGTGGCGGCGGACGAGGGGCCCCGTCCAGTGCGTCAGCAGGGCTCCGTGGTCGCGCATCGACACCGGGTGCAGCACGAGCCGGACGGTGCGCAGCACCTCACTCATACCCGTCCCCCGCGGCGGGCCACTCGGGCGCGGCCTCCCCGTCGGGGACGCCGACGCGGAACACCCGCAGCTGCAGCGCGAGCGCCTGGTAGTAGCCGACGAGCGTGACCAGCTCGACGAGGGCCGTGCGGCCGAGGGTGGCCACCGCCTCGGTGTAGACGGCGTCGGCGAGGTCGCCCTCGGCCACGAGCTGGCGCGCCGCCTCGTACACGACGCGCTCGCGGACGTCGGCGAGCATCGGCGCCCGCCCCTCGCGCAGCGCGTCCGTCTCCTCGTCGGCGAGCCCCTGCCGGCGCCCGATCCGCTCGTGGGCGTACCACTCGAAGTCGGAGCGCAGGTGCGCCGCCACGACGAGGGTCGCGATCTCGCGCTCGCGCTTGGTGAACCCGGTGCGGAAGCGCAGCGCGGCACCGAGGTCCTGCAGCGGCAGCCCGACGGGAGGGCTGTAGAGCATCGCGTTGAACGGGCCCTGCAGGCGCCCGATGTCGTCGGCCAGGGCGAAGGGGGGATTGCGGTCGCCGGCGCGGGGCCCGCCCGTCACCGCCTCGTAGACGGCTCGCTGCTCCTCGCTGAGCGAACCGGGGAGGAGCAGCGGGAGCCTCGTCGGGGACGGGCCGCGCCGCGGTCGGTCGTTGACGCGCTCACCGGTCACGGGGTCGATCACTCACCGCACGCTAGGCGCTCGGAGCGGGCGGCTCAACCCCCGTCCGGAATGTGAAACCCCTGGCACACGATGACGTAGCGGCCGCGTAACACGCGTCGGCGACCCTTGTCGGCGACCGCACCGGACACGAACGGGGCGCCCGGCCCCCGGAGGGAACGTCCCATGCCGCTGCTGCGCATCCGCACCGAGATCGAGGACCGTCCCGGCCGCCTCGCCTCCCTCACGGCCGCGCTGGCCCAGCGCGGCGCCAACATCCTCGGGCTGTCGGTCCAGCTCGACGCCGACGGGGTGGTCGACGAGTTCATCGTCGACGTCCCGCGCGGCGGCCCGGACGCCCGCGCCCTCGCCGAGGCGCTGGGCGCGGCGGGCGGCACCCGCACCGCCGTCCTCCCCGCGCGCCCCCACGAGCTGGTGGACGAGCCGACCCGCGCCCTCGCCCTGGCGGCCCGGCTCCGGGCCGAGCCGCACGCGGTGCCCGAGATCCTCGGCGAACTGCTGCGCGCCGACGAGGCCCGCTGGGACGCCCCCGGCGACGAGGACCCCGACCGCCGCGACCTCCTCGTCCCGGTGCGCGGGCGCTCGGTCCGGCTCCGGCGCGCCGGGCTGCCGTTCACCGCGACGGAGGCGGCGCGGGCCGACGCGCTGGTGCGGGCCGCGCTCCCGGCGGCGCCGCGCCCGTCGGCGTCCCGGCGGATCGCGCTGCGCGACGGGACGCAGGTGGTCGTCCGGCCGGTCGAGCCGCGCGACGGCGACGCCGTGCGGGCGCTGCACGAGCGCTGCTCGCTGGACAGCCGCCGGATGCGCTACTTCAGCCCCAAGCCGTACCCGCCGCGCCGGTCGTTCGAGGCGGCCTCGTCGATCAGGATGAAGCCGCCGGTGAGGCGGTTGCGGCCGTAGTCGTCGACGAACAGCGGCTGCGTCACCCGCAGCGAGACGCGGCCGATCTCGTTCAGGCCGAGGGAGGCCGCCTGCTCGTCGCGGTGCAGCGTGTTGACGTCCAGCCGGTAGTGCAGCTGCTTCACCATCGCCTTCGCGGTGCGGGTCGTGTGCTTGATGACCAGCTTCGAGCGCGGGGTGAGCGTGCGGTCCGGGGTCATCCAGCAGACCATCGCGTCGATGTCCTGCGCGACCTCGGGCCGGTTGTTCGGACGGGCGATCATGTCGCCGCGGGAGATGTCGATGTCGTCGGCGAGGCGCAGCGTCACCGACATCGGCGCGAACGCCTCGTCGACCGGCCCGCCCGGCCCGTCGATATGGGTGATCGTCGTGGTCAGCCCGGACGGCAGGTGCACCACCTCGTCGCCCGGCTTCAGCACGCCGCCCGCGACCTGGCCCGCGTAGCCGCGGTAGTCGTGCAGGTCGGGGTCGGTGGACGCGTGCGGCCGGACCACGTACTGCACCGGGAACCGCACGTCGATCAGGTTGCGGTCGGAGGCGATGTGCACGTGCTCCAGGTGGTGCAGCAGCGACGAGCCCTCGTACCACGGCATGTTCACGCTGCGCTCGACGACGTTGTCGCCGTGCAGCGCCGAGATCGGGATGAACGTCAGGTCCGTGACCTCCAGCTTGGAGGCGAACGCCGTGAACTCGTCCACGATCCGCTCGTAGACGCCCCGGTCGTAGTCGACCAGGTCCATCTTGTTGATCGCCACGACCAGGTGCGGGACCTGCAGGAGCGTGGTGAGGAACGCGTGCCGGCGCGACTGCTCCAGGATGCCCTTCCGGGCGTCCACGAGGATGATCGCCAGGTCGGCGGTGGAGGCGCCGGTCACCATGTTCCGGGTGTACTGGATGTGCCCCGGCGTGTCGGCGATGATGAACTTGCGGCGCGGCGTCGCGAAGTACCGGTACGCCACGTCGATGGTGATGCCCTGCTCCCGCTCGGCCCGCAGGCCGTCGGTCAGCAGCGCCAGGTTCGTGTACTCCTCGCCGCGGTCGGCGCTGGTCTTCTCGACCGACTCCAGCTGGTCCTCGAAGATCGACTTGGAGTCGAACAGCAGCCGGCCGATCAGCGTGGACTTGCCGTCGTCGACGCTGCCGGCGGTGGCGAACCGCAGGAGGTCCATCTGCTTGGCCGGCCGGGCCTCGGCCGGCCGGTCCCCGGCGAGCCGGTCGTTCGCGCTGGCCATCAGAAGTAGCCCTCCTTCTTGCGGTCCTCCATCGCGGCCTCGCTGGTGCGGTCGTCGGCGCGGGTCTGGCCGCGCTCGGTGATCCGCGTCGCCGCGATCTCCTCGATCACCTCGTCGAGCGTCACCGCGTTCGACTTCACCGCGCCCGTGCAGGACGCGTCGCCGACCGTCCGGTACCGGACGGTCGCCGCGAACTCGGGCTCGTCGTCGCCGCGGTTCGCGAAGCCCGTCTCGGCGTCCAGGAGCAGCCCGTCGCGCTCGAACACCTGCCGGGTGTGCGCGAAGTAGATCGGCGGGAGTTCGAGCTCCTCGCGGCGCACGTAGTCCCAGATGTCGAGCTCGGTCCAGTTCGACAGCGGGAACACCCGGACGTGCTCACCCTGCACGATCTTGGTGTTGAACAGGTTCCACAGCTCCGGGCGCTGGTTCTTGGGGTCCCACTGCCCGAACTCGTCCCGGAAGGAGACCACCCGCTCCTTCGCGCGGGCCTTCTCCTCGTCCCGGCGGGCGCCGCCGAACGCCGCGTCGAACTGGTGCTCCTCGATGGCGTCCAGCAGCGGGGTGATCTGCAACCTGTTGCGGGACGCGCGGCGGCCCTTCTGCTCCACCACCCGGCCGCTGTCGATCGCGTCCTGCACCGACGCCACGACCAGCCGGACGCCGAGCTCGGCCACCCGCCGGTCCCGGTACTCGATCACCTCCGGGAAGTTGTGGCCGGTGTCGACGTGCATGACCGGGAACGGGATCGGGGCGGGCCAGAACGCCTTCTGGGCCAGGCGCAGCATGACGATGCTGTCCTTGCCGCCGGAGAAGAGCAGCACCGGCCGTTCGAACTCGGCCGCCACCTCCCGGAAGATATGGATCGACTCGGCTTCGAGGATGTCCAGCTGGGACAGTAGGTAATCGCGACGCTGCATGGTCATGGGGCTCTTTCACGCTGTTCTGGCAGTGGCAACCGATGGCACGGAGACGGGCGGACCGGTCAGGGCAGCGCGCCGCTCACTTCCCGAATGCCGGTCAGCAGCGTTGACGCCGACATGGGATGGCACACCAGGATATCCGGGAGCCGGGGGTCCTCACGGTTGTAGCGCAGCGGCGACCCGTCGATCCGGGACGCGTGCGCCCCGGC
Source organism: Actinomadura sp. NPDC048032 (assembly GCF_040653175.1). Classification (NCBI taxonomy): domain Bacteria; kingdom Bacillati; phylum Actinomycetota; class Actinomycetes; order Streptosporangiales; family Thermomonosporaceae; genus Actinomadura; species Actinomadura sp. NPDC048032. Next base: position 3,391 of record NZ_JBEZJP010000355.1, on the reverse strand, counting down.
GCCGAGCGCGACGGCCGCCGGGGCCGCCGAATCCCACTCGTACTGGCCGCCCGCGTGCACGTAGGCGTCCACCTCGCCGAGCAGCACCGCGGAGATCTTCGCCCCCGCCGACCCGATCGGCACCAGCTCCACGTCCGGCTCGATCACCTCCGCCAGCCGCCGGACGAACTCCGGCGGCCGCGTGCGGCTCACGGCGATGCGCAGCTTCCCCGCGTCCGGCGCCGGGACGTGCAGCGGCACCTCGCGGGGCGGCGGCGTCCCGGCGGGCCCGGCGGTGACGGGGTCGGGCTCGGCGAGGTCGGTCCGGACGAGCGAGGCGCCGCCCACCGCGTCCGTGCGGAGCGTCAGGCCCTGCGCCGGCAGCGCGACGGCGCCGGCCGCCAGACGGCCGGCGCCGGACGCGTCGCGCTCCCACAGCGCCACGTGCACGGCCCAGTCGCGGCGGCCCTCCTCGGAGAACTCGCGGGTGCCGTCCAGGGGGTCCACGATCCACACGCGGGAGGCCGTGAGCCGCTCCGCGTCGGCGGTGTTGCGGGTCGGTGCGCGGTCGTCGCCCTTGGACCGCTTCCCGGCGACCGAGGACCGCCCCTCCTCGGACAGGACGGCGTCGCCGGGACAGCGCTCGGCGAGCGCCGCCATCAGGTACTCGTGCGCCCGCAGGTCGCCGGTGTCCTTCAGGGCCCTCGCGTCGGCGAAGCCCATCTCGTCCCGCACGCCCAGCAGCAGCCGGCCCGCCGTCCCGGCGAGCTCGGCCGCGAGCGAATGATCGTCTCTGGCCCCTGGCTCGGTCATCTGAGATCACATTCCCGACTCGACTGGTCTGCTCGGTCTACTTTCTCATGCGGCCCGCACCGGCCACGGGACGAGGTCTCGCTCAGCGGCCCGCCGGCGGCGGCGGGCGCTCAGTACGCGCCGGAGCCCCGGAAGACGGCCGACCAGGTCTTCCACATGATCTGCAGGTCCAGGGCGAGGGACCAGTTGTCCACGTACCGCAGGTCGAGGCGGACCGACTCCTCCCACGACAGGTCCGAGCGGCCGCTCACCTGCCACAGGCCGGTCAGGCCCGGCTTGACGACCAGGCGGCGGTAGACGTCCCCGCCGTACTGGGCGACCTCGTCCGGCAGCGGCGGGCGCGGCCCCACCAGCGACATCTCGCCCCGCAGCACGTTGAACAGCTGCGGCAGCTCGTCCAGCGAGTACCGGCGCAGCCGGCGCCCCACCCGCGTGACCCGCGGATCCTGCCTGATCTTGAACAGCACGCCGTCGTGGTCGTTGGCGGCCAGCAGCTCCAGCCGGCGCGCCTCGGCGTCGGCGACCATCGTGCGGAACTTCAGCACCGTGAACTCCCGGCCCCCGCGCCCGACGCGCGTCTGCCGGAACAGCACCGGGCCCTCCCCGGACATCTTGATCAGAACCGCGATCAGCAGCAGCAGCGGGCTCAGCGCCACGATCCCGCCGAGCGCCGCCACCCGGTCGACCAGGCCCTTGAGGACCTTGCGGCCCCCGTCCAGCTCCGGGTGCTCCACGTGCAGCAGCGGCAGGCCCGACACCGGGCGGATCGAGATCCGCGGGCCGGTGACGTCCATCAGCGCGGGCGCCACGACCAGCTCGACGTCGTTGCGCTCGATCTGCCACGCCAGCCGGCGCAGCGCCACCCCGTCCATCTCCGGGCACGCCAGCACGGCCACCGAGTCGGCGCCGATCCGGTCGGCGACCGCCGCCGCCTGGCCGAAGTCGCCCAGCACCGGGACGCCCTCCACCTCGGCGACCGCGTCCTCGCCCGCCGCGAGCGCGGGCGGCAGGCACACGGCCACGATGTCCATGCCGTGGTAGCGCTTCTTCTGCAGCAGCCGGATCAGGTCGGACACCGACGTGCGGTGCCCGACGGCGACGACCCGCCGCATGCACTCGCCGTGCCACCGCTTCTTGTGCAGCCACTTGCGCAGCCGGTACCGCGCCAGGAGCGCCAGGAACGTCCCGAGGGGCAGCGCCATCACCACGTAGCCGCGCGCGACGTCGGTCTTGGTGGCGTACGCCACGATCGCGACCACCGCCGTCAGGATGAACCCGGCGCGCAGCACCCGGTGGAACTCCTCGTACCCGACGCCCACGTACCGCGGCTGGTAGGCGCGGCACAGCATCAGCGTCGGAACCCACACCACCGGCAGGGCCACGGTCAGGACCACGTACGGCGCGTCCAGCTCCGTCGGGACGCCCGGGAACCTGAGCACGAAGGCGATCACACCGGCCATCAGCATGCTGGTGAAGTCGAGAACCCTCGCGATCCGCCGGTAGGAGCGGCTCCAGTTCTGCGACGCCGCGCGCTCGTGCTCATGGCGGATCGATGACTCGGCCTGAACCTTGTCAACGACGGCCATAAATCACTCACCAATCCTGTGTAACGCGCGCCTCGTCAGCGCGATTCACACCGAAGACGGCTGAACGTCGCCCGAGGTTCACATTGAACCTGAACCTCGATCGGCCTGCATCTTACGGTCGCTTTGCCATGGTCACGGACGGAACGCGGCCCCCACGTGGACAACGCGCCCAAACCGCCCCGACCGCACACGAAAATGGCGCCACTGCGCCTTGATCACAGCCGTTCACCGATCGTGAGGCCGGATGCGGTCACCCGACCGAACGCAACCGGTCACCCCGGGTGAACGGATTTCCGGCCCGACACCGTCAGTTATGTCACAGTGACGCAATTGCAGGGCCGAAAAGGCGGGTCTCCCTCGATTCAACCCTCTTCACCGCCCGCCGCGCGGCGAAATCGGTCAACCCGCGTGGAACGTGTTCTGCGCGGCCGCCAGCCCCTCGGTCAGCAGCGCCTCGACCGCGTCCGCCGCACGGTCCACCTCGAAGTCGAGCTCCTTGCGCTCCCCCGCGGAGAAGTCCTTCAGCACGAACGCCGCCGGGTCCATACGCCCCGGGGGGCGCCCCACACCGAACCGCACGCGCGGATACTCCTTCGAGCCCAGCGACCGGGTGATGGACCGCAGCCCGTTGTGGCCGTTGTCACCGCCGCCCTGCTTCAGCCGCACCGCGCCGAAGGGGATGTCCAGCTCGTCATGGACGACGACCACCCGCTCCACCGGCACCTTGTAGAAGTCGCGCAGGCCCTTCACCGGACCGCCCGACTCGTTCATGAAGGTGCGGGGCTTCGCCAGCACCACCCGCTTCCCCGCCAGCCGGCCTTCGAGCACGTCCGCCCGCGCCCGGTGCGACCTGAACCTGCCTCCGGCGCGCGCCGCCAGGACGTCCAGCACCATGAACCCCGCGTTGTGCCGGTTCTTCGCATACGACGGCCCCGGGTTGCCCAGCCCCACCACGAGCCAGAGATCCGCGTCCACCCGCACTCCTCACACGCGAGCACGGCCCCCGCCGGTGC
>NZ_JBEZJP010000354.1:0-8977 GCF_040653175.1 Actinomadura sp. NPDC048032 | reverse complement strand
GTGCGGGTTGACGGCGACGCGGGAGACGGCGCCGACCTCTTCGCGGTCCTCCTTGAGGCTCTGGAGCCCCCGCACGCGCAGGAGGGCGTCGCCGGCGGCGAGGCGGTCGCCGACGCTGATCGTTCCCGCGCCGAGGGTGCCGGTCACGACCGTGCCCCTGCCGCGGACGGTGAAGACCCGGTCGATCCAGAGGCGGACGTCGGCGTCCCGCTCGGGTTCCGGGAGGGAGCGGGTGAGCCGTTCCAGGGCCGCCCGCAGCTCGTCGAGGCCGTCGCCCGTGGCGCCGCTGACCGTGACCGCTTCGACCCGGCCGAGGGAGGTGGCCGCGAGGTGGGCGAGGGACTCCTCCCGCACCCGGTCCGCCGCCGCGGCGTCGGCGAGGTCGCGGCGCGTCACGACGAGGAGGCCGTGCCGGACGCCGAGCGCGTCGAGGACCGCCAGGTGCTCCTCGGACTGGCGCTGCCAGCCCTGGTCGGCGGCCACCACGAACACCACGGCCGGGACGGGCCCGACCCCGGCGAGCATCGTGGTGACGAGCCGCTCGTGCCCGGGGACGTCGACGAAGGCGATCCGGTCGCCGCCCGGCAGGGCCGTCCAGGCGAAGCCCAGCTCGATGGTGAGGCCGCGCCGCCGCTCCTCCTCCAGCCGGTCGGGCTCCATCCCGGTGAGGGCGCGGACGAGCGTGGACTTGCCGTGGTCGACGTGGCCGGCGGTGGCGACGACGTGCGTCATCGGGCCCCCTGGCGGACCTGGGCCAGGACGGCCTCGGCGAGGGCGCCGTCCTGGTCGGGCGGCACGGACCGCAGGTCGAGCAGGCACCGGCCGTCCTCCACGCGGCCCATCACGGCGGGCGTCCCCCGCCGCAGCCGGGACGCGTAGTGCTCGGGCACCGAGACCGCCGTGCTCGGCAGGACGACGCCCGGCGCGCCGCCGCCGCCCACCGCCGCCTCGCTCCCGGCGGCCGCCGCGTCCACTCCCGCGTCCCGGAGCCGGGCGGCGAGCCGCTCGGCCCGTTCCCGCACCGCGCCCGCGTCGGCGTGCAGCGCCTCGGCCGTGGGGGTGAGCGGCCCGCGGAGGGTGGCCTCCAGGGCGGCGAGCGTCAGCTTGTCGACCCGCAGGGCCCGCGCGAGCGGATGGCGGGCGAGGCGCCGCACCGGCTCGTCCTTCCCGAGGATCAGGCCGCACTGCGGGCCTCCGAGCAGCTTGTCGCCGCTGGCGGTGACGAGGTCGGCGCCCGCCTTGAGCATGGACGCGGCATCGGGCTCGTCGGGCAGGAGCGGCTCGGGGGCGAGCAGGCCGGAGCCGATGTCGGCCACGACCGGCACCCCGAGCCCGGCCAGCTCCGCGACGCCGGCGCCGCGCGCGAAGCCGGTCATGCGGAAGTTGGAGGGGTGCACCTTGAGGATGAACCCGGTCTCGTCGCCGACGGCCGCGGCGTAGTCGTCCGGCGTGGTCCGGTTCGTCATGCCGACCTCGCGCAGCCGGGCGCCGGTGGCGGCCAGCAGCTCGGGGATGCGGAACCCGTCGCCGATCTCCACCATCTCGCCGCGGCTGATGACGATCTCCCGGCCGGGGGCGAGCGCGGCGGCGGCCAGCACCAGCGCCGCCGCTCCGTTGTTGACGACGTGCGCGGCCTCCGCCTGGGGCACCCGCTCGCGCAGCGCCGCGAGGACCGAACGCCCGCGCTTGGCGCGCCGGCCGGTCTCCAGGTCGAGTTCGACGTCGGTGGCGCCGGAGGCCACCGCCACGGCCTCGCGGGCCGCCGGCGACAGCGGCGCCCGCCCGAGGTTGGTGTGCAGCAGGACGCCGGTCGCGTTGATCACCGGGCGGAGGCCGGAGGCGTTCGGCGGCAGCGACGCGACGGCGGCGTCGGCCACCGCCTCCGGCGCGATCTCTCCGGCGCGGGCCCGGCGCTGGGCGGCGACGACCGCGGCCTTCACGACGCCGCGCCCGAGCCGCTCCGCCGCGCTCGCGAGGCGCGGTTCGGCGAGCAGCACGTCCGTTCGGGCGATCCGCCGCCGCTCGTCCTCCCCCGCGGCGGGCCCGGCCTCGCGATCCATCAGGCGACCTCCGACATGCAGCGCTACCCCGCCAGCATGGCACGCAAACGGCGCCGCCCCGGAGGAGGGCGCGCCCGCCGGGCTGCTAACATGCATGACTCATGCATTACAGACTCGCGAACCTGCTGGGCGCCGCCTCGCTGGCGGTGACCGACCTGGTGCTGGCCGGGGCCACCGGCACGGGACGGGTGAGCGCGAGCGGCGCCGCGGCGCTGGTCGTCCTCTCCCACGCGCCCGGCCTCGGCGTCACCGAGCTCGGACGCCGCGTCGGGCTGACCCAGTCCGCCGCCGCGCGCATGGTGGACGGGCTCCAGACGTCCGGCCTGGTCCGCCGCCGTTCCGGCGGAGGGCGCGCCGTCCAGGTCCTGCTGACGCTGGAGGGCGAGGAGGCGGCGCGCGCGATGCTGGCCGCGCGGGACGCGCCGCTGGCCGGCGTCCTGGACGTCCTGGACGGCGCCGAGCGCGAGGCGCTCACCGGGCTGCTGGCCAAGCTCCTGGCCCGCCTCTACGAGGAGATCGGCGACTCCGACGTCATCTGCCGCCTCTGCGACCGGGGGTGCTGCACGAGCGGCGGCGTCTGCCCGGTCGGCCAGGCCGAACGCGACGCGGGGCGCGCATGACGGGCGTCCTCCTGGCCCTGGCCTCGGCGCTGCTCTACGGGGTCGCCGACGTCTGGGGCGGCCTGCTGTCGCGCCGCGCCGACTTCGCCGCCGTCGCGCTGCTCGGCCAGGTCGGCGGGCTCGCGTGCGCGGTCGTCGCTGCGGTGGCCGTCCCCGCTTCCGACGTGGCCGCCGGGGACCTCGCGTGGGGCGCGCTCTCGGGCGCCGGGACGGGCCTCGCGATGGTCTTCCTCTACCGGGGCATCAGCAGGGGGAACCTGAGCATCGTCGTCCCGGTCAGCGCGGTCGGCGGGGTGGCGTTGCCGGTGGTCGTCGGCGTCGCGTTCCTCGGCGACCGCCCCACGGCGGCGGCCTGGCTCGGGATCGGCATCGTGGTGCCCGCGCTGTGGCTGGTGTCCCGGTCGCGGTCGGACGAGGGCGGCCGGGTCCGCGCGGCCCTCGTGAACGGGCTCGCGGCGGGCGCCGGGATCGGGGTGCAGTACCTGGCCCTCGCCCAGGCGGGCGACGACTCCGGCCTCTGGCCCGTCGCGGCGGGACGGGTCGCGGCCGTCCTCGCGATCGCTCCGGTGATGCGCTCGCGCGGGCGCCGCCCACCAGGCGGCCTCCCGGGCGGGACGACGTGGCTGTGGGCGGCGGTGAACGGCGGCCTCGCGGCGGCGGCGCTCGTCTGCTACCTCCTCGCGACCCGGCAGCAGCTCGTCGTCATCGCGGTCGTGCTGTCCTCGCTGTACCCGGTGGTTCCGGTGCTGCTCGGCGTCACGGCGCTGCGCGAGCGCCTGTCGCGGACGCAGGCCGTGGGCCTCGCCGGCGCCGCCGCGGCCGTCGTCCTGCTGACGCTCGCCGCCGGATGAGGACCACTCCTTGTCCGCCGCCACCAGGCGCATCGGCCGGGTGTGACAAGGAATCGGGCGGCGTTGTCACCCATCTGAGTGTCTTGTGCGACGCGCGCTCCCTAGCCTGGCGGCCCCAGGTGTCCGCTGACGGAGGTGACACTTTGACGGAGCTGCACGAGAGGTCCGCCCAGGCCGACGATCTGTCAGGGGAGCCCTGGCGCGACGTCCCCCGGGAAGAGGCGCAGTGGATCCGCCCCCACCTTCCGGCGCTGGTCGATTCCATGGTGGAGGGCGTGCTGCGGAACGTCCCCGAGTACGCGCGCCCCGACGACCCCGTCTACACCGAGGTGATGCGCCTCGCGGCGGCGCAGGCCATGGGGCACTTCGTCCAGATGATCGCCGACCCCGACGCCTCCCTGCGGGAGGTGCACCAGGTCTACTTCGACATCGGGTACGGGGAGGCCGTCGAGGGGCGCGGGCTCGAGCACCTGCAGAACGCGATGCGCGTCGCCTCCAGGACCGCGTGGCGGTACCTGTCGCGCGAGGCCGACCGGCTGAAGAAGCCGCGCGACCTGGCGATCGCGCTCACCGAGGCGAACCTCGCCTACCTGGACCTTCTGGCGTCCGCCGCCGCGCAGGGCTACGCCCGGGCGCGGGAGAAGGCCGCGGGCGAGCGCGAGCAGCGCCGCGCCCGCCTGATGAGCCTGCTGCTGTCGGACCCGGCGGCGCCGCGGGACGTCGTCGCCGAGCAGGCCAACCTCGCCGGCTGGCCGCTGCCCGAACGGCTGGCGGTGATCGTGCTGGAGCCGCGGCCCGGCGGCGCCGGGGAGGGGCCCGCCGGGCTGCCGCCGTCCCTGCTGAGCGGCCTGGACCGCGGCCGGCCGTGCCTGGTGATGCCCGACCCGGACCGCCCCGGCGGCCCCGACCGGCTGACCGCCACCCTCGGCGGCTGGGCGGGCGCGGTCGGGCCCTCGGTGCCGCTGGACCGGGCGGGGGTCTCGCTGCGCTGGGCGCACCGGACGCTCGACTCGATGGAGGCCGGGCGGCTCGCCCGGCAGGACCCCGGCGCGCTCGTCCACGCCGACCGGTACGTGCCCGACCTGCTGCTGGAGGAGGGCTGGACGCTCGCCGAGGCGGCCGCCCGGCGCCGGCTGGCCCCGCTCACCGAGCTCGGCCCGCACCGCGGCGGCCGGCTGGCGGCCACGCTGCTGGAGTGCCTCAGGCACGGCTTCAACGCGACGGACGCGGCGGAGGCGCTGTGCGTGCATCCGCAGACCGTCCGGTACCGGCTGGCGCAGCTGCACGAGATCTTCGACTACGACATCGAGGCCCCGGCGATCCGTCTGGAGCTGATGCTGCTGCTCCCCGTCTGGCTGCGCGGCGCCGGCGGGGAGCACGCGTGAGGGACGCGGTCCCCGCTCACTCGGGCCGGGGCGCCGCCTCCGCGACGGGCAGCCTCCCCTCCAGGTAGGCCCGCCGGCACGCGGACCGGGCGATCTTCCCGCTGCTGGTGCGCGGCAGGCCCCCGGGCTCGATCAGCACGAAGTCGTGCACGCGCAGGTCGTGCTGCTGCTTCACGGCCGTCCGCACCGCCCGCGCCACCTCCTCCTGGTCGAGCAGGGCGACCGGCACCCGGCGGTTCCGCTCGGCCACCACGACCAGGCCCTCCGTGCCGCCGGTGTCGACCGCCACCGCGCAGGCGTACTCGCGGCGGATCGCTCGGTGCGCGCCGGAGACGGTGAACTCGATGTCCTGCGGGTAGTGGTTGCGCCCGTCCACGATGACCAGGTCCTTGATCCGGCCGGTGACGAACAGTTCCCCGCCGTGCAGGACGCCGAGGTCCCCGGTGCGCAGCCACGGGGAGCGCGGCAGGTCGCCGTGGTCCGCCAGCACCGCCTCGAACGTCTCCCTGGTGGCCTCGGGCCGCCCCCAGTAGCCGGCCGCGACGTTCGGGCCGTGCACCCAGATCTCCCCGACGGCGCCGTCCGCGAGCCGCGCGCCGGTCTCGGGGTCGGCGATGACGGTGTGCTGCCCGTAGGACGTCCCGCAGGCGATCAGCTGGATCGCGCCGGGCGCGCCCGGGTCGCGGGGCTCGGCGACGCCCCGGCGCAGCCCCTCGTGGTCGAACGCGACGCGGGTCGGCTCCCGGAACCGGGACGAGGCCGACACGTAGACGGTCGCCTCCGCCAGCCCGTACGCGCACACCTGCGCCTCGGGCCGCAGCCCGCAGTCCTTGAACGCCTCGTAGAAGCCGGTGAGCGTGCTCTCCCGGATCGGCTCCGCGCCGTTCATGAAGACCTGCACGCCGCTCAGGTCGAGCTTCGCCTTCTCCTCCTCGGTGACCTGCGCGGTGAGGTACTCGTAGGCGAAGTTGGGGCCGCCGGTGAACGCGTGGTGCTGGGCGCTGAGCAGCTCCAGCCAGCGGACGGGGCGCATGACGAACGCCACCGGATCCATGATCACGCCCGGGTTGCCGTACACCAGCGGCAGCGCGACGGTGGTGACCAGGCCCATGTCGTGGAAGACGGGCAGCCAGTTCACGCCGGACGACACGCGCGGGATGCCGTCGAACGTCCGCCACAGCTGCTCGGCGTTCGTCGCGAAGTTCCCGTGCGTGATGATCACGCCCGCGGGGGTGCGGGTCGAGCCGGAGGTGTACTGCAGGTAGGCGACGTCGCCCGGGTCGACCGGCTCGGGCGTCCAGTCGAGCGCCGCGTCCACCTCGTCGGCGACGATGATCGCGGCGGGCTCGCGGACGCCGCCGCCCGCGAGGAACGAGCGCACGTGCGGCAGCGACGCGCTCGTGGTGATCACGACGTCGGGCTCGGCGTCCCGGTAGACGGCGAGGAGCCGGTCGCCGTGGCCCGGCAGGTCCGGGGAGAACAGCGGGACGCCGATGACGCGGGCGTACATGGCGCCGAGGAACGCGGTGACGTAGTGCAGGTCCTGCGGGGCGAGCAGCGCGACCCGCCGTCCGGGCTCGGTGGCCCGGCGGATGGCGGCGGCGGTGCTGCGGGCGCGCCGGTCCAGCTCGCCCCAGGTCACGTCGGTCGCGACGCCGTCCGGGTCCGCCGTGTAGTCCATGAACGTGTAGGCGCGGTCGCCGGGGAAGTCCTTGGCGAACCGGGCGAGCCGCTCGATCAGCGGCGTGCGGTCGAGCGGGGGGAGGTCGGTCATGCTCGCTCTCCGGTGCTGGGGGCGGTCACGCGGCGGGCGGCGAGGCGCTCGTGGTCGGGCCAGCGGACGTCCCAGACCCAGCCGAGCCTCTCGAACACCCAGATGACGCGGGCGCTGATGTCGATCTGGCCCTTGAGGACGCCGTGCCGCGCGCAGGTCGGGTCGGCGTGGTGCAGGTTGTGCCAGGACTCGCCGAACGACGGGATCGCCAGCCACCACACGTTGCGGGCCCGGTCGCGCGTCCTGAAGTCCTCCTTGCCGAACACGTGGCAGATCGAGTTGATCGAGAACGTGATGTGGTCGCCGACGAAGACGCGCATCACCCCGCCCCAGAACAGCGCGGTGACGGCGCCGTGCCACGACCAGGTGAGCAGCGCGCCCAGCCCCATCGGGACGAGGAAGGTCGACAGCACGATCACGGCGTACACGGGGTCGAGGGACAGGAACCGGATGTCCCGGTCCTTGAGCAGGTCGGGCGCGTACTTGCCGCGGGACGTGCGCTCCTTGCCGAACAGCCAGCCCATGTGCGCGTGGTAGAGGCCCTTGGTGAGGCCCCACACACCGGGTCCGTACGCCCAGGGCGAGTGGGGGTCGCCCTCCTGGTCGGCGTACTTGTGGTGGCGGCGGTGGTCGGCGACCCAGCGGATCACCGAGCCGTGCATGGCCTGCCCGCCGAGGATCGCGAGGGCGATCCGCAGCCACCGCTTGGCCTTGAAGCCGCCGTGGGTGAAGTGCCGGTGGTAGCCGACCGTGATCCCGATCGCGTTCAGCGGGTACAGGAACGCGAAGATGGCCATGTCGGTCCAGCCGATCCCCCAGCCCCACAGGAAGGGGACGGCGCCCAGCAGCCCGATGACGGGCCCGACCACGAACACCACGACCGCGACGCGCTCGGGGAACGGGACGGTGCCGGACAGGTCCGGCTGCGGGGTGCGGCTGCCGACGTCGGCGACGCCCGCTGTCATGTCACGACTCCTTCGATTCCGGGTTGCGACGACTGTGTCGCACCCGGCGCGGCGCGCGGAATGAAGTCGTGTCACATGCTGGGGCACCGCTCTTAGCACTCAACTCAAGATCTGAGGATGTCGGCCACCTCCCGGATCCCGTCTCGGATCGCGCTCTCGGCGAGGTCGCCGAAGCCGAGGACGAGCCGCGGGGGATCGGCCGCGCCGGACGCCCGGTAGGTGCTCATCCCGTACAGGCCGACCGACCGCCGGCGCGCCTCGGCGACGACGCGCCGCTCGTCCGTCCCGCCGGGCAGGTGGGCGACGGCGTGGAAGCCGGCGGCCAGCCCGGTCAGGCGCACGGCGGGGGCGTGCTCGGCGAGGGCCGCCACGAGCGCCGCGCGGCGGCCGGCGTAGACGGGCCGCATCCGGCGCAGGTGCCGCCCGTAGCGGCCGGACTCGACGAGCGCGGCGAGCGCGAGCTGGTCGAGGACGGGCGAGCCGCGGTCGGCGAGCCGCTTCTCCTCCGCCACCGCGCGGGTCAGCGCGGGCGGGCACAGGATCCAGCCGAGCCGCACGGCCGGGGCCAGCGACTTGCTGACCGTCCCGAGGCCGATGACGCGGCCGGGCGCGAGGCCCTGCACCGACCCCACGGGCTCCCGGTCGTAGCGGAACTCGGCGTCGTAGTCGTCCTCGACGACGACCCCGTCCCGCTCGCACGCCCAGTCGGCGAGGGCGCGGCGCCGCTCGGGGGCCAGCACGACGCCGGTCGGCCACTGGTGCGCCGGAGTGACGACGACCGCGCGGGCGCCGCTCGCGTCGAGCGCGTCCACGTCGAGCCCGAGATCGTCCACGGGGACGGGCACCGCCTCGATCCCGGCGCGCTCCGCGGCGGCCATGGTGGCGCCGTCGCCGTAGCCGGGGTCCTCGAACGCCACGCGGCGCACGCCCCGGCGGGCCAGCACGTGCAGGACGATGCCGAGCCCCTGGGCGAAGCCGCCGCAGACGACGATGTCCTCGGCCTCGGCGACCGCCGCGCGCACCCTCCGCAGGTGGCCTGCGAGAACGTCGCGGAGGACCTCGCTGCCGCGCGGGTCGCCGTAGCCGAGCGCCTCGTTGCGCACCGTCCGGGCGACCTCCCGCTGCGCCCACGCCCAGTCGCCGCGCGGGAAGGACGCCAGGTCGGGCAGGCCCGCGGCGAAGTCGACGCGGAGCCGGGACGCGTCCGGCCGCGCGGCGGGCGCCGGTTCGCCGTCGACGGCGCGGACGGGCGCCACGCGCGACGTCGAGGGTGTCGTTGATGACGGCGGTGAAGTCGTGCTCGACGAAGAAGTCGAAGTTGC
>NZ_JBEZJP010000353.1:0-8978 GCF_040653175.1 Actinomadura sp. NPDC048032 | reverse complement strand
CTCCGGCTCGTTCTCGCCTTCCTGCTTCTCCTTCTCCTCGTGCTGCTTCGCCTCCGGCTCCTCCTTCTCACCCTCCTCGCGGTCCTTGGCCTCCTTCTTGGCCGGCGCGGCCGGGAGCGTCGCGTCATGGAAGGCGCGCGCGGTGCCGGGGTCCAGGGACAGGTTGAACTGGTCCTCCCAGCGGAAGTCGAACCGCGCCTCCGACAGCGCGTCGTCCCACGCCTGCGCGCCCGGATGGCCCTTGGCGAGGTCGGCGGCGTGCGCGGCGATCTTGTATGCGATCACGCCGGCCTTGACGTCCTCGCGGTCCGGCAGCCCGAGATGCTCCTTCGGCGTGACGTAGCAGAGCATCGCGGTGCCGTGCCAGCCGATCATCGCGGCGCCGATCGCCGAGGTGATGTGGTCGTAGCCGGGAGCGATGTCGGTGGTCAGCGGGCCGAGGGTGTAGAACGGAGCGCCGTCGCACCACTCCTGCTGCAGGTCGACGTTCTCCTTGATCTTGTGCATCGGGACGTGCCCGGGGCCCTCGTTCATCACCTGGTTGCCGAACCGCGCCGCGATCCGCGTCAGCTCGCCCTGGGTGCGCAGCTCGGCGAACTGGGCCTCGTCGTTGGCGTCCGCGACGGAGCCCGGGCGCAGCCCGTCCCCCAGCGACCAGGTCACGTCGTAGGCGGCGAAGATCTCGCACAGCTCCTCGAAGCGGGTGTAGAGGAAGTTCTCCTCGTGGTGCGCCAGGCACCAGGCCGCCATGATCGATCCGCCCCGCGACACGATCCCCGTCTTGCGCCGCGCCGTCAGCGGCACGTAGGACAGCAGCACCCCGGCGTGGACGGTCATGTAGTCCACGCCCTGCTCCGCCTGCTCGATCACGGTGTCGCGGAAGACCTCGTAGGTGAGCTCCGCCGGGTCGCCGCCGACCTTCTCCACCGCCTGGTACAGCGGGACGGTCCCCACCGGCACGGGCGAGTTGCGCAGGATCCACTCGCGCGTGGTGTGGATGTCGCGGCCCGTCGACAGGTCCATGATCGTGTCGGCGCCCCAGCGGGTCGCCCACGTCATCTTCTCGACCTCGTCCTCGATCGAGGACGCGACGGCCGAGTTGCCGATGTTGGCGTTGACCTTGACGAGGAAGTTCCGCCCGATCACCATCGGCTCGATCTCGGGATGGTTGACGTTGGCGGGCAGCACCGCGCGCCCGGCGGCCAGCTCGTCCCGGACGAACTCCGGCGCCACGCCCTCGCGCAGCGCGGCGAACTCCATCTCCGGCGTGATCTCCCCGCGCCGCGCGTAGGCGCGCTGCGTCACCGCGCCGCCGGTGGCGCGCCGCGGCCGCCGCGGCAGGGCGCCCTCGCCGTCGGCCTGGGGGAGGCGCCCGCCCGCGCCCGGGGGGAGCGCGGAGGGCGACGAGCGGCGCCCGTCGTCCTCGGGGCGCGCCGCCCGCCCCTCGTACGGGGCGGTGTCGCCGCGCTCGGCGATCCAGGACTCCCGCAGAGGCGGCAGCCCCCTGCGCACGTCGGTCTCCTGCTCTGGATCGGTGTACGGCCCGGACGTGTCGTACAGGACGACGACGTCGCCGTTGGTCAGCGGCACCTCCCGCATCGGGACCCGGATCTCCGGGCGGGAGCCCTGGAGGTAGGTCTTGCGGGCAGCGGGAACCACAGGTTCGGTCATGACGACTCGATCTCTCCCTACGCCGGCATTACCCGGTCAGGTTCATGCGGTCAGCGGCCGTCCCAGCCGCTATCTCAGCCCGGTTCGCCGGGCCCCCGCGATCTGTCGCCACGACGTTAACCCGGGCGGCCCCGGTTGCCGCAACCGCCGCCCATGGGCTAGAACGCGCCCGCGCGGAGGTCGCGCGAGGGGATCGCGAGGGGCAGGGCCAGGACCAGGGTGCGGAGGGGGTCGGGGGCGGACGGCGACCGCTCCAGCTCCACCCGGGCCTCGGCGTCGCCGATGATGCGCAGCGTGGCCGAGCGGCGGCCGTCGACGCCGGTGACGACGCGGCCGCCGCCGGTGGCGCGGGTGGTGCCGAGGAGCATCCCGCCGGCGGTGTGGAAGGACGGCTCGGGCAGGCCGCGCACGAATCCGAGAGGACGGCCGTCCGCGTCGAGGACGCGCACGCGGTCGCGTCCCGGCAGCCGGGACGGGCCGCGGACCATCAGCAGCGCGGCGGCGTGGGGGTCGCGAAGCACGATGGTCCGCCTGCCGCGCCGGCCGCAGGCCACGGCGAGCACCGCGCCGCCGGCCCGGTCGCGGTACCGGCCCGCGCCGTCCACGACGATGCGGCGGGCCCCGGCCAGGGCACCCGCCGCGGGCGGCGGGACCTCCCGGCCCTCGTCGTCGACGACCCGCCAGGCGGCGCCGAGGCGGTCCGCGGTCGCCGTCCGGACGGCCGGGAGCCATCCGGACGGCAGCGACCCGCCCCTGAGCAGGGTCACCGCGTTCCCGTCGACCTCGGCGACGGCCTCGACGCCGGGCGCCCGCTCCGGGTCGAGCCAGAGCGTCCACACCGGGTCGTCGACGGGCCACCTGATCCCGACCGCCTCCACGGCTCCGGCCGGGACGGCCGCCTCCCGCCCACTGCGGCGGAGGGTCACCCCCTGCTCGCCGATGGTCACGATGAGGCGGGCCCGGTGGAGCCGGGCCGCCCAGATGAGGGCGGCCAGGGCGGCGAGCAGGCAGCCGCCGCCGCAGAGCAGCAGGGGCCGGCGGGCACTCTCCGGGTCGAGCGGTCCCGTGCCGGGGCGGGCCGCGAGCAGGAGGGCCGCGCCGGCCGCCGGCGCGGCGGTCAGGACGCGGAGCGGCCATCGGTAGGCCCGCGCGCCGAGCGTCATCCGGAGCCCGGGCGGGGGGACGGGAGGCGGGGGGACAGCAGGCGGGGGGACGGACAACTGTCGGCCCTTCGTGACGGGGTTTGCAGAACTATAGGGCGGGCCTCCGGCCGCGCAGGGGGCGCCGAAAGGACCGGTCGCGCGGGGGCGCGGGCCGCGGCGCGAAGATCGCGTGCGTGGGGGAGAATGGGCGCGTGCTGACGGTGCCCCGGGTCGAGGTGACGGTGAAGGACGCCCTGGCGGCGTCGGCGCTGGCGGGAGCCGCGGCCGCCGCCGCGGTGCTGTGGCCCGGCGTGCGGGGCCTGGACGCGCCCGGCGCGGTGCTCCTGGTGGCCGCGCACGTCCCGCTCGCGGTGATCCGGCGGTGGCCGGCCCCCGGCCTGCTGGCACTGGTGGTCCTGGTGCTGCCCTACCACCTGGCGCAGTACCAGCACCACGCGCTGGTGCCCGCCGAGGTGGTCGCGCTGTTCGCCTACGCGGTGCTCGGGCGCCGGGTGCGGATCGTCCTCGGCGTCGTCGGCTGCCTGCTCGCCGTCTGCGTGGTCGGCGCGGCGATGCGGGCGGGCGGCGGATCCCTGCGCGAGCAGATCGCCGTCATCGAGGCCGTGGTGTCGGTCGTCATCGCCGTCCAGGTGTGGCGGGTGCACCGGGCGCGGCTCGCGACGATCACCGAGCGGGCCGAGCGGGCCGAGCGCACCCGGGAGGAGGAGGCGCGCCGGCGGGTCGCCGAGGAGCGCCTGCGGATCGCCCGCGACCTGCACGACCTGCTCGCGCACAGCATCACCCTGATCGGCGTGCGGGCCGGCGCCGCGGCCCACCTGGTGCGCGGGGACCGGCCGCTCGACCGGGAGGAGCTGGCCGACGCGCTCGCCTCCATCGCCTCGACGTGCCGGGACGCGCGGATCGAGCTGCGCGGCACGCTCCAGGTCCTGCGCGGCACCGACGTCGGCGCCCCCGAGACGCTGCCGGGCCTCCACGCCCTCGCCGGCCTCGTCGACGCGGCGCGCGGCGGCGGGATCGACGTCGACCTGCGGGACGGGGACGTCGGGACGCCGCCCCCGGAGACGGGGGTCGCGGCGTACCGGATCGTCCAGGAGGCCCTGACCAACGTTGTCAAGCACGCCGCCGCGAGGCGCGCGACGGTGAGCCTGGAGCGCGACGGCGGGAGCCTCGTCGTCCGGGTCTCCGACGACGGCCGGGGGCCGTCCGGCGGCCCGCCCGAGGGGTTCGGGATCCTCGGGATGATCGAGCGGGCGCGCAGCGTGGGCGGGACGTTGGACGCGGGGCCGGGGGAGTCCGGCGGGTTCGTCGTCACCGCCGTCCTCCCGCTGGAGAACGCCGCCGCGCCCCACCGGGCGTGACGCGCGCCCCCGGGAGGCGCCGGCGGCGCCCGCCCGCCGGAACCCTCCCGACTTCCGACGCCGACACCGCCGGGGGGCTTTCCACCCCTTACGGATAGGGTCAGGATCAAGGGGACCAGGGGAGGCGACACGTCGGTGAGCACTTTGCAGGAGGCCCCACAGGACCGGATCTTCACGGTGCCCAACATCCTGAGCCTCGCCCGGCTCCTGGGCGTCCCGCTGTTCCTGTGGCTCGTCCTGGTCGAGGCGGACTGGTGGGCGCTCGGCCTGCTGGTGTTCGCGGGGCTGTCGGACTGGCTGGACGGGAAGCTGGCTCGGGCGTTCAACCAGACGAGCAAGCTCGGCATGGTCCTCGACCCGGCCGCCGACCGCCTCTACATCCTGGCCACGCTCGTCGGGCTCACCATCCGCGACATCATCCCGCTGTGGCTGGTGCTCGCGCTCGTCGCCCGCGAGGTGTCGATCCTGCCGATCGCGCCGATCGTGCGGCGGCTCGGGTACGGCGGCACGCTGCCCGTGCACTTCATCGGCAAGGCGGCGACGATGTGCCTGCTGTACTCCTTCCCGCTGCTGCTGCTCGGCGACCACGGCGGCGCCGCGGGCACCGCGGCGCGGGTCGTCGGATGGGCCTTCGCCGTCTGGGGGACGGCCCTGTACTGGTGGGCGGCGGTCCTCTACTGGGAGCAGACGCGGCGGCTGGTGCTGGCCGGCCGCGGCGCCCCGCCCCCGTCCTCCGGGCCGGGCGGCGAGCCCGGGGCGGGCGATCCGGGGGCCGCGGAGGGGCCGGGCGCGGAACCGCCGGCCGGCGGCCAGAAGGGAGCTGAGACCCCCCGATGAAGGCCGTCGTGATGGCGGGAGGCGAGGGGACGCGGCTGCGTCCGATGACCGCCAACCAGCCGAAGCCCCTGCTGCCGCTCGTCAACCGGCCGATCATGGAGCACGTGCTGCGGCTGCTGAAGAGGCACGGGTTCGGCGAGACCGTCGTCACCGTCCAGTTCCTGGCCGCGCTGATCCGCAACTACTTCGGCGACGGCGAGGAGCTCGGCATGTCGCTGAGCTACGCGACCGAGGAGGTCCCGCTCGGCACCGCCGGCAGCGTGAAGAACGCGGAGGAGGCGCTGCGCGACGACCGCTTCCTGGTGATCTCCGGGGACGCCCTCACCGACATCGACCTGACCGACATGGTGCGGTTCCACGAGCGCAACGACGCGCTCGTCACCATCGGCCTCAAGCGCGTCCCGAACCCGCTGGAGTTCGGGATCATCATTGTGGACGACGCGGGGCGCGTGCAGCGGTTCCTGGAGAAGCCCACCTGGGGCCAGGTGTTCTCCGACACCGTCAACACCGGCATCTACGTGATGGAGCCGGAGGTCCTGGAGCACGTCGCGGAGGGCGAGCCGGTCGACTGGTCCGGGGACGTCTTCCCGAAGCTGCTCGCCGAGGGCGCCCGCCTGTTCGGGTACGTGGCCGACTGCTACTGGGAGGACGTCGGCACCCACGAGAGCTACCTGAAGGCGCAGGCGGACATGCTCTCCGGGCAGGTCGGCATCGAGCTGGACGGCTTCGAGATGTCGCCGGGCGTGTGGGTCGCCGAAGGCGCGGAGGTGGACGCCGAGGCCGTCCTCAAGGGGCCGCTCTACATCGGCGACTACGCGAAGGTCGAGGCGGGCGTCGAACTGCGCGAGTTCACCGTGCTCGGCAGCAACGTCGTCGTCAAGGAGGGCGCCTTCCTGCACCGCGCGATCGTCCACGACAACGTGTTCGTCGCGCCGTCCACGAACCTGCGGGGCTGCGTGGTCGGCAAGAACACCGACATCATGGCGGGCGCCCGCGTGGAGGAGGGCGCCGTCATCGGGGACGAGTGCGTCATCGAGGCCGAGGCGTACGTGTCCAGCGGCGTGAAGGTGTACCCCTTCAAGACCATCGAGGCCGGCGCCGTCGTCAACACCAGCGTGATCTGGGAGTCGCGGGGGCAGCGCAACCTGTTCGGGCCGCGGGGCGTCTCCGGCCTCGTCAACGTGGAGATCACCCCCGAGCTGGCGGTGCGGCTCGCCTCCGCCTACGCGACGACGCTGAAGAAGGGCACGACCGTCGTCACCGGACGGGACGTCTCCCGCGCCGCCCGCACCCTCAAGCGCGCGGTGAACAGCGCGCTCACCGCCAGCGCCATCAACGTCCAGGACCTGGAGGCGACGCCGCTGACCGTCGCCCGGTTCGAGACCGGCCGCGAGGACAGCGTCGGCGGGATCTACATCCGCACCACGCTCGGCGACCCGCAGGGCGTCGACATCCTGTTCCTGGACGCGGACGGCGCCGACCTGTCCCAGGGCGCGCAGCGCAAGCTGGAGCGCGTCTTCGGGCGGCAGGAGTACCGCCGCGCGTTCCCCGGCGAGATCGCCGAGCTGACCTACCCCCCGCGCGTCGTGGAGACCTACACCCGCGACCTGCTGCGCCGCGTCGACATCCGCGGCGTCCGCGAGGCCGGACTGAAGATCGTCCTGGACTGCGCGGGCGGGGTGGCCTCGCTGGTGCTGCCGAACCTGCTCGGCAAGGTCGGCGTGGAGGTCCTCACCCGCAACGCCGGGCTGGACGAGGCCAACCCGACCGAGACGCTCGCCGAGCGGATGCGCGACCTGGAGCGGCTCGGCGAGCTGGTGTCCTCGTCGCGGGCCGCGTTCGGCGTCCGGTTCGACCCGGTGGGGGAGCGGATCTCCCTGGTGGACGAGAACGGCGAGCTGGTCGGCGACGACCGGGCCCTGCTGGTGATGCTGGACCTCGTCGCGGCCGAGCGGCGGGGCGGCAAGGTGGCGCTGCCGGTGACGACGACGCGGGTCGCCGAGCAGGTGTGCCGGTTCCACGGCGTGCAGGTCGAGTGGACCTCCACGTCCCAGGACGTGCTGACCAAGGCGGCCGCGCAGCCGAGCGTGGTCTTCGCGGGGGACGGGCGCGGCGGGTTCCTGATGCCCGAGTTCAGCGGCACCGTGGACGGCATCGCGGCGTTCGTCCGGCTGGTGGGCCTGGTCGCGCGGACGCGGCTGACGCTGTCGCAGATCGACCGCCGCATCCCCGACGCGCACCTGCTGCGCCGCTCCGTCCCGACGCCGTGGGCGGCCAAGGGGAGCGTCATGCGGCACGTCGTGGAGGCGGCGGGGAACCGGACGCTCGACACCACCGACGGCGTGCGGGTGGTGGAGGGCGACGGCCGCTGGGTCCTCGTCCTGCCCGATCCCGCGGAGGCGGTGACGCACCTGTGGGCCGAGGGGCCGGACGCCGACACCGCCCAGGCGCTGCTGGCGGAGTGGGCCGCCGTCGTCGAGCGCGCGGGCTCCTGAGCGTCCTCAGCAGCGTTCGCGGGGCCTGAGGCCGGTCCGGTCGGGTTCCCGATCGGCGTAGCGCGCGCCGAGGAACGCGATGAGGTGCTCCACGTCGGCGACGTTCGACACGAGGCCGAGGGACGCCCTGACCGCGCCGCCGCTCGGCAGCCCGAGCACGCCCAGGTAGTCGTCGAGCGTCCGCATGCGCAGGCGGGCGGTCCGGCGCAGGGCCTGCTCGGGGATCTCGAAGGCGCCCTCGCCCGCGCCGGGGTTGCAGAAGCAGCCGGTCCGGATCGAGATGCCCGCGGCGGCGGTGTCGCGGGCCACGATCCGCTCGTCCACGACCGCGCCGCGGCGGTCGAGCACGTTGAACGCGACGGTGCCGCCGCGCCCGCCGGCGCCCTCCGGCCCGTACACCCGGACCAGGGGGGAGCCGTCGGCGTGGCGCAGGTCCGCGAGGCGGCGAAGGAGCAGCGACGTCAGGCACTCCACGCGGCGCTGGACGAGGTCCATGCCGATGCCGCCGACCCAGCCGATGCCGAACTCCACGTCGGGGATGGACAGGAAGTTCAGGGTGCCGTCCTCGAACGCGGTCTCGTCGGGCGCGAGCACGTGCCAGCCGCCGAGCGCGCTGACCGCCTGGATCGTCCCGCCGGCGAACCAGGGGCGGCGCAGCCGGGCCAGCGCGTCCCGGCGGGCGACCAGGCTGCCCACGCCGGTCGGGTACCCGAACACCTTGTACCAGCTCACGGGGACGAAGTCGGGCCGGACCCGGCTGAGGTCGAGGCGGCCGGCGGGCGCGAAGGCGGCCGCGTCCAGCAGCACGTCGTAGCCGTGCGCGTGGGCGAGGTCGACCCAGCTCAGCGGGTGCCGGACGCCGCTGAAGTTGCTCTGCGCGGGAAAGGCCAGCAGGCCGCCGGCGCCGCCCAGCGCCGCGGCGAGGTCGGCCTCGCGGACCCGCAGGTCGGGCCCGCGGACGGGCACGTGGGCGACCTCGGCTCCGCGCGCCCTCGCGAACTCCCTGATCCCGTTCACCGAGTTGTGGTTGTCGCCGGTGAGGACGAGGCGCCCGCCCCGCTCGAACGGATAGGCCTCCCCGACGAGGCGGCATGCGCCGGTGGCGTTGTGCGTGAACACCACCGCGTACTCCTCGGGGGAGGCGTTGAAGAACGCCAGGACCGCCCGCCGGGCCCGCTCGACGAGGGCCGTGGAGGCGCTGGAGGTGGGGTTCTCCGAATGCGGGTTGCCGAAGCAGCGCCCCGCGAGGCGCTCGGCGTGCGCGCGGATCTGCGCGGCGGCGGCGACGCCCGAGCCGGTGTAGTCCAGGTACGTCTGCTCGTCCAGGTAGGCGTACTCGGCGGCCCGCAGCTCGTCCAGCGGTCGCGTCTCCGCGTAGCCGGGCATGAGGTCGACGTCAGGGGAATTCCGGGCGGCCGGAGCGGTTCGAGGTCCACGCCGCGCCAGCCCATGCC
>NZ_JBEZJP010000352.1:0-9055 GCF_040653175.1 Actinomadura sp. NPDC048032 | reverse complement strand
AGGGGCCGCCGGGCTTCGCTATCGAAGACTGGGCCTTCCTGGCCTGCTGGTGCACGCATGAGGTCGCTTGACACACACCCGTGACTTCAGTGCGAGGTTCAGGCGCGAGTGGCGTGGGTGGGGCTAACGCCGTCCTTACGGAGAGGTGTCTACAGTTCCGGTGCCATGCGGCTGGAGCGTGTCGCCTTTCGTTATCGGCGCCGGGACCCCTGGGTTTTTCGGGACGTCACCGTGACGCTTCCAAAAGGAAGCGTCACCGAGGTGACCGGGCATAACGGTGCGGGGAAGTCCACGCTGCTGCGAGTGATGGCCGGCCTGCGCAGGCCGCGAGCGGGCGTCGTCGAAGGCCGTCCCGCACGAGTGGGGTACGCGCCGGAGCGGTTCCCGGTCGACCAGCCGTTCAGCGTTCGCGCCTACCTGGGCCACATGGCGGCCATCCGCCGCGTCCCTGCCGGCACTGGTGACGTCTGGGCAGAGCGGCTGGCCTTTGCGCATCTCCTAGATGTACGGCTGTCCGAACTCTCAAAGGGCAGCGCTCAGAAGATCGGGCTCGCGCAGGCGCTTATGGCGGACCCTAAGCTGCTCATCTTGGACGAGCCCTTCGCGGGCTTGGACGCCGCTACCCGCGATTCCCTCCCCGAACTGATCTCCGATTTGGCCTCGCGCGGCACCACGGTCGTCGTCAGCGACCACCAGCGCTGCATCGAGGCGATGCCCGGCGTCGACCGCTTGCACGTCGCCAACCGCTCCGTGACACCGCTGGCCCCTGGGGACACCAGTCCTTGGACCGTCCTGGAGGTCGAGGTGCCCGGAGACGAGGCCGACACCGTGGAGACGAAGCTGAGGGCCGACGGCTACCGGGTGCGGAGGCGTGAAGAGTGATCGCACTTGTCCGATTCCACGTGGCGGGTTACCTCCGCTCGCTGCGCGTCTTGCAGCCGCTGATCGTCGTGGCCCTGCTGGTGGCGTTGGTCCTCGCGCAGGGGCCGAGCGGTCCTGACGCGGGCGAGCTCGCGGTGCGGACTTTCGCGGATGTGGCGGCGATCATGTTCCCGGTGTGGGCGTGGGCGGCCCGCGCCCTCCTGGACACACAGCCCGATGAGCAGCGCGCTCTGACCGCCACCGCGGCCCGCCACCCGTCCGCGCCCACGTGGGCGGGCCTGCTCGCGGCCTACGGGGTGAACGTCTCACTGGGCGTCGTGACACTGGCCATTCCTCTCATCCAGGCATTTCAGGCGGGCTCGCCGGGACGGGCGATCTTGGCAGGCTGCGGGTTGAACCTGCTCGTGGCCGTCCCTGGCACGCTGCTCGGGGCGTGGACGAGTCGCCTCCTCATCCCCGATCCCGGGATCTCACTGCTGGCGCTTCTCGGCGGCGCGACCGCTCTCCTCCTCCTGGGCATGGGACGGCTCTCCTGGCTCTCCATCCCGATGATCGATTGGATGCGCGCAGCTCACGACGGCCCGAACGTCTTCGTCTCGCACTTCCCCGTCACCGCCCTCCACCTCCTCATCTGGTCCACGGTCGTAGGCACTGCCTACTTCGTAACCGCTCACCGCACCCCCTGACCACTCCCCGCGGTGGTGCATTCACCCTTCGGCGGCGGTGTCGCGGGGGCGGCGGCTCCCGTGGAGCACCAGCTCACACCGCGCCTTCGCCCGCTGACGCGGCCCTTGCCACAGAGGCCTTCGATGCTTGGGCTGACGGGGTAAAGCGTTCCGGCGGTCACGGCGACCACCACGCCGCCGCGTCCCGTGAGCACTCGACCACGGGCACTCGTCTCACGGGAGTTCTCCAGCACGAACAAGCGGGGACGCACAGCACCGCGCGGGGACGGCGCCATGGAGAGCGACCCCAGCGAGCACCAGGTCACACCGCGCCTGCGTCGTCCGGCAGGGCTTTGAACGGACGGAGCTAAGCCTCTGTGGCTGGGGCTGCCACCAAGGCCATGTGCCTGCCGCGCCCCGGAAGGATCCGGCCGATCTGGTTGGCGTAGTCGTACAGGAAGAGGTAAGCGACAGCCTCTGTCCGCCTTCGGCTGCCGCACAGCATGTTGGCAGGGCCCAGGCCGCCGCCAGTATGAGCTGCCGCTCCTCGCCGCTTCCTCTTCGCGGCCAGCTCGACCCGCAGGCATCTCACCGTTGAGGGCCCAGGAGGGCCACCGGGGCGACACTGTGGGCCGACGGCCGTGTGAGTGGATGCTCCTCGCCGCTTCCTCCTCACGGCCGTCTCTGTTCGCAGGCATCTCACCGTTGAGGGGCCGGGATGGCCACCGGGGCGACGGTGTGGGCCGCCGTACGTCGGGTGGTGTGTTCCCGAGGGCGTGAGGCTGTGCGGGCTGATTTGGCCCAGCGGGCGTTCGGTCGGGGGATGCCTTCGGGTGGGTTACGCGGCCTGGACGGTTAGCCATGTCTGCTCCAAAGGGGTGTCGTGGCGGTTGCAGAAGTAGATGCGGCCCGGGTCGCCCCAGTACCAGCCGAGGCGGTCGTCGGAGTCGAGTTGGAGGAGGAGGTGCCATTCCTCGACCGCGCGTTGCTCGTCCGGTGTGAGGGCCGGAGGAGTGAGGGAGTTCAGGGTGCGGCCGGTGGAGGCGTACAGGCAGTCGGGGCCGATGGGACGCTGGACGAGGGTCGGCCAGCCGCCCAGTTGGTGCGCGGGGGCTTCGTCCGGGCAGGTGTGGCGCGTCCACGCGGCGTGCAGTTGTTCGTACACGGGCACGATGCCGTCGTAGACCATCTCCAAGCGCTGGATGACCGCCTCCTGAGGAGAAGGCAGGGAGAGGAACGGGGCGGCGCCTAGCGTGACCTGCGGGTAGGAAAGGGCGCCTGATGGCGGGGTCGCCGGGCGGAGGGTGCCGGTGAAGACGCGCCAGCCGTCGCGTTGGCTCGGCTCGTCGCCCCACGGACGAGGGAGCCCGCTCGCGTAGTAGAACGCGGCGCGGCAAGCGGGCAGACCGGGCACCCTCGGCAGGCCGGCGAGGCCCGCGAAGTCGATCGCGCCTAAGAAGTCGAGCGGGCGGCCGTTCCAGGTCGGCCATGGCTCGTCCGGCGGCAACTGCGGGGTGCCTCCAAGGTGGACGGGCACCTCACCGCGGGTGGAGAGGCGAAGCCCGGGCTTGGTCAGGGGCAGCAGAATGGCCGTGATCTCCGGCGCGAGGAAGGCGTCGAACAGGGCTCGGAGCCGTCGGTACTGTACGGCGAAAGGGTCCATGCACGTAGCGTGGCGCGACCCTCACGCGGCGCGCGACGTCCTGCGAAATTGTGGATAACTTCGTCAGCGTTCGAGGGCGGCCGCGAGTTGCAGCAGGAAGCGGTCGACCTCCTGCTCGTCGTAGCCGGGCCCGAACCGGACGGTGCGGAACGCGCTCTCCCGCACGTCCCGGGCGGTCACGGGCGGGGCGATGCCGCGCAGGCCGGCGATCACGCGTTCGAGGAAGGCGTCCACGTCCCGCACGTCGTAGCCGGGGCGCAGGCCGGCACCGGAGAACCGCGCGTTCTGGATCCAGTTGATCAGCCAGGCCGGCTGGGCGCGGGTGCGGCCGGGGCGCTCCGAGATCGGCGCGCGGGCCTGGAGTTCCCTGATGCACTCGCGGAGCAGCTCGTCCACCGCGCGGTGGTCGTAGCCGCGAAGGACGGTGGTGAACCGGGCTTGGCGCACCTCGTCCGCGGGCACCGGCGGTCCGCCGCTCAGCGCTTGCGAGATCCGTTTGAGCAGGGCGTCGACCTGGTCCCGGTCGTAGCCTCGCAAGACCACCGGCAGCCGTGTACCCGTCCTCACCGGCACCGCGCTCCTCAGCCGTGTCCGCGCGCTCCGCGCGGCGCCGGGAACGCGCCCCGCGGCGCGCTCAGTCCTTGGTCGCCGCGGCCAGCTGCCCGCAGGCCCCGTCGATCTCCCTGCCCCGAGTGTCGCGCACCGTGACCGGGACCCCGTGGGCCTCCAGGCGCCGGACGAACTCGCGCTCGTCCTCGGGCCGGGAGGCGGTCCACTTGGAACCCGGCGTTGGGTTCAACGGGATCAGATTGACGTGTACGAGATGGCCGCGCAAGAGCCTTCCGAGAAGATCGGCCCGCCAGGCCTGGTCGTTGATGTCCTTGATGAGGGCGTACTCGATCGAGACGCGGCGACCGCTGCGCTCGGCGTAGGCCCAGGCGGCGTCCAGCACCTCGGAGACCTTCCACCGGTTGTTGATGGGCACGAGGTCGTCGCGCAGCTCGTCGTCGGGCGCGTGCAGGGACACGGCCAGCCTGACCGACATGTCCTCGGCGGCGAGCTTCTCGATAGCCGGTACGAGCCCGACCGTGGAGACCGTGACCGAACGCTGGGAGATGCCCAGCCCGGCGGGCGCCGGATCGGTGATGCGCTTGACCGCGCCTATCACGGCCTTGTAGTTGGCCAGGGGCTCGCCCATGCCCATGAAGACGATGTTGGAGACGCGGCCGGGGCCCCCTGGGACGCGCCCACGGGCGAGTGCGCGCGCGCCCGCGGCGACCTGCTCGACAATCTCGGCCGTGGAAAGGTTGCGGGTGAGCCCTGCCTGACCGGTCGCGCAGAAGGGGCAATTCATCCCGCAGCCCGCCTGGGACGAGACGCACATCGTCGCCCGGTCGGGATACCGCATAAGAACCGACTCGAACAGGACGCCGTCGAAGGCCTTCCAGACGGTCTTCAGTGTCGTTCCGCCGTCGCAGTCCAGTTCGCGTACCGGGGTCAGCAGCGAAGGCAGCAGTTCGGACACCAGCCGATCCCGGATAGTGGCCGGCAGGTCCGTCATCTTGGCGGGATCGTCGACAAGGCGCGCGAAGTAGTGGCGCGACAGCTGGTCGGCGCGGAACGGCTTCTCCCCCAGTGCGGCGACGGCCTCGCGACGCTCGGCCGTGGTGAGGTCGGCGAGATGCCTCGGCGGCTTGCCGCGCCTCGGTGCGGCGAAGACGAGCTTCGCCGGGGTCTTCTTGGGCGCGGCACCGGTCGCGGAGGGCTGGGTGGTAGACATGGTCCTTCCAGTGTCGCAAACACCTGTGCGTGCATCGTCCGTCCTGGCCGTCCGCCCATACCTGAACAGCGACATTCCTGCACACGGCCTTGTCTGCGACTAAGGTCTCGATCATGTCGGTTTTGCGCAGGGGCGCCGCCTCGCCCCGGGGGTCAGCGGCCACGGTCGTCCACGCGGCGGCCAGCCCGTACGGCAGCCGGCGACTCACCGTGGAGACCGACGGCGAGGTCACCGCCGCCTACCTGAAGGACGCGCGTGACTCGGTGGTCGGGGCGGTCTGGGTCGCGAACCACCGCGAGGCCCCACGGGAACTGGACCGGTCGCGGCTCGACGCGGGTCGCGCGCCCCTCCTGCCGGAGTCCCACGTGCGCCACCCCGCAGGACGCCCGGCGCTGGACACTGAAGCGCTGGAGGTCGTCTGGTTCGAGGAGGGCGACGGCGTGGCCCTGCTTGAGGGGGGCGACCTGCTGCTGGTGATCCCCGGCTGGTCTGACATGGGGCGCGGCATTCCCGGCTACGCCCGCGACGCCACGCTGCAGAGCCCGTTCGCCTTCCCTCTGGACGAAGGGATCGAGGACTTCGGGCCGCGCGTCGAGCAAGCACGCGAGCACTGGAAGAGATGCCGCGCAGACGGCTCCTGGGCGGAGTTCCAGCAGTCGATCCTCGGTCACCTCCTGCAGAGGCTAGGTCCCAGTGGCCACTACTGGCACGATGTCGGACGCCAGTTGGCGGGCGGCAGGCCGAGTATGGCCCCGACGGTAGGGGTCTCGGAGCGTCCCGCAAGAGGCGACCGGCAGTTCACCGTTCTGAGCACGGTCGGGATGAGCCGCCAGCGGATGCCTACGGTCGAACTGTACGAGGACGACGTCGCCCCATACGGACGCATAGAACTGGCCGTCGCCAGCACGCTGCCCAGTCAGCGGTCAGGCAGCATCTTCCCGTGGCTGGCGCAGTACCCGTGGCGGTCGGTGACGTGGTTCGCGCCTGGGGACGTCGTCAAGTGGTACCACGAGGCCCGCACGTTCCCCCTCGGCAACGGCGAGTCGTCCTGGGAGGGCGTGCTTCTCCTGGACGACCCGAACCGTCTCGCGGGACCTGAGGCGCCTGGCATGACCGGACTGACGCTCGCCGGCGACGCCGTCCGATGGCTGTGGCTCGTGCCCATCACGGGCGAGGAGCACCGGTTCGCCAAGAGCGAGGGGTCGGACGCGCTCATCCGGCGTCTGGCCCAGCAGGGCCGTTCCTGGGTCGTCTCCTAAGGCGGCCTGTCTCTCAGGGGCGGTCCGCAGTCGCGCCGCGGAACGCCCCCAGGACGTCCTAGCTGGGGACGAACAGTTCCAGCAGCAGCCAGACGACGGGGGCCGTCGCGACGAGGGAGTCGAGGCGGTCCATCACTCCCCCGTGGCCGGGCAGGAGCGTTCCCATGTCCTTGATCCCGAGATCCCGCTTGATCATCGATTCGACGAGGTCGCCTGCGGTCGCGGTGACCACGGCGGCGAGTCCGATGATCACGCCCTGCCAGATGTGACCGCCGTCCAGAAGCCACCACACCAGCCACCCACCCACGATCATGCAGGTGACGGCGGATCCGGTGACGCCCTCCCAGGTCTTCTTCGGGCTGATCGTGGGCGCGAGCTTGTGCCGGCCCAGGAAGGACCCGGCGAAATACCCGCCGATGTCGCTGGCGACGGTCGTGGCGATGAAGATGACGATGCGGTGGTCGCCGTCGTCGGGACGCATCAGCAGCGCGACGATCCCGCCCATCAGCACCAGGTAGCCGGCCACGAGCGATCCGGCGGTGACGTCCCGCACGTATCCGGAGGCGCCCTCGGTCATGCGCGTCATCAGCAGCGCGAGGACCGTCAGCGAGACCGCGGCGATGGTGGCGGTGGAGCCCCACACGTAGGCGACGACCGGCGTTCCGACCATTCCCGTCGCGACAGGGATGAACGGGACACGGATGTCACGGCTCTTGAAAGCCTCGGTCAGTTCCCGCATACCGAGGAACAGGAACACGACCATCACGCCAAGGAAGATCTCCTTGATCGTGTACAGCGAGAGCAGCACGAGAGCGCCGAGCGCGACGCCCACGCCTATGGCGAGCGGGAGGTTTCGCCCCGTCTTGCTCTCGGGCTTCCCAGCGGGCGTCGCGCCACCGGAAGGCGAGGGGCCATCGGAAGACGGGGGGTCGCCGGAGCCGTCCCGCCCCTGCCCAGGGGGCGAGGCCAGTGCTTCTCCGGGGGGTGGGCCGGCCATGTCGACCTCCGGCTCGTCCGGGGAGCCCGAGGGCTCCCCGGCGTCGTCAAGTCTCATCAAACTTCGAGCAGTTCGGCCTTCTTGTGCTCAAGGAGCTCGTCGATCTGCGCCACGTAGCGGTGCGTCGTGTCGTCGAGATCCTTCTCGGCACGCCTGACGTCGTCCTCGCCGACCTCGCCGTCCTTGGCGAGCTTGTCGAGAGCGTCCTTCGCGCGGCGCCGGATGTTGCGGATGGAGACCCGGCTCTCCTCCGCCTTGGTGCCGGCGACCTTGATGAACTCCTTGCGGCGCTCTTCCGACAGGTCCGGGAAGACGACCCGGATGACGTTGCCGTCGTTGGTGGGGTTCACACCGAGGTCGCTGTCGCGAATGGCCCTCTCCACCGCCTGCATGGACGACTTGTCGAAGACCTGGACGACGACCATCCGCGGCTCGGGGAGCGTGAAGGACGCGAGCTGGTTGATCGGCGTCGGCGTCCCGTAGTACTCGGCCGTGATCTTGTTGAACATCGCGGGGGTGACCCGGCCCGTGCGGATGGCCTGGAAGTCCTCCTTGGCGACCGCGACCGCCTTCTCCATCTTCTCCTCGGCTTCGAGGAGGGTCTCGTCGATCACTGTGACTCCCGTGTCATCTGGTCGGCCCTGATCCTGCGGTTCCGCGCCGCGTCCGGCGCGGCCGTGGGCTGCGGTCAGCCCTCCGCCGGGCTGACCAGCGTGCCGATCTTCTCACCCCGGACGGCCCGGACGATGTTGCCCTGCCCCATGAGGTCGAAGACCACGATGGGGAGCGCGTTGTCCATGCAGAGGCTGATGGCCGTGGCGTCCATGACCTTCAGGCTCCGCTGTAGAACTTCACCGTATTCCAAACGGTCGAACTTGACCGCGTCTGGATTCTTTCGGGGATCGGCATCGTAGACACCGTCCACTTGCGTGGCCTTCAGGACCGCCTCCGCACCGATCTCCAGCGCGCGCTGGGCGGCGGTGGTGTCCGTCGAGAAGAACGGCTGACCGAGCCCGGCGCCGAAGATGACCACGCGGCCCTTCTCCAGGTGCCGCATGGCGCGGCGCGGGATGTAGGGCTCGGCCACCTGGCTCATGGTGATGGCGGTCTGCACCCGCGTGTCGAGCCCGAGCTTCTCCAGGAAGTCCTGCAGGGCCAGGCAGTTGATGACGGTGCCGATCATCCCCATGTAGTCGGCGCGTCCGCGGTCCATGCCGCGCTCCGCCATGACGGCGCCGCGGAACATGTTCCCGCCGCCGCACACGACCGCCACCTGCACGCCGTCCCGGACGGCTTCGGCGATCGCTTCGGCGACGTGCTGGACGACCTCCGGGTCGATGCCGAGCGGGTCACGTCCGGCGAAGGCCTCGCCCGAGAGCTTCAGGAGCACCCTCTTCCAGCCCGCGCGCGGCGCGTGCTGGCCGGACGACGAGGCCGCCGTCGCGCTACTGGTCGTCTTGTCCGGCACGTCGGCGGCCTCCTCGTTGCGTTCGCTATGTCTCGGGTACTCGTCTCCAGAGTGCCCTTAAGCCTGCCCGACCTTGAACCGGGCGAAGCGGACGACCTTCACGCCGGCCTCGTCGAGGACCTTCGCGATCGTCTTCTTGTTGTCCTTCACGAACGCCTGCTCCACGAGCACGAAGTCGCGGAAGTAGGCGTTCACCCGGCCCTCGACGATCTTCGGGATCGCCTGCTCGGGCTTGCCCTCGTCGCGGGTGAGCTGCTCGGCGAGCGCCCGCTCCTTCTCGATCGCCTCGGCGGGGATCTCCTCGCGGGTGAGGTACTTCGGAGCCATCGCCGCGATCTGCT
>NZ_JBEZJP010000351.1:0-9069 GCF_040653175.1 Actinomadura sp. NPDC048032 | reverse complement strand
CCACGACGGTCGTCTCCAGGTAGAGCGGGATCACGTGGAGGCCCTCGCGGTCGACGGGCAGGCGCACGAACGCCGCGTCCACATCGCCCTCGTCGAAAGACTCGCGAAACGCCGGGGTCAGCGCTTGCGGGCGGAGAGGCGCCCGACGACGATCCCGGCGACGGCCGCGCCTGCCACCGGCACCGCCTTCAGGAACCGGCCCAGCGTGAGCAGCTTGGCCACGCCCGCCACGCGGCCGGGCAGCGCCGCCACCTGGCCGCCGGCCCGCGCCACCCCGGTCCCCGCCGTCTTCGCCGCGCCCTGCGCGGTGCCCTTGGCGCTCTGCGCCGCGCCCTTGGCGGTGCCCGCGGTGCTCTTCGCGGTGCTCTCGGCCGTGCCCTTCGCTGTGTCCTTGGTGCTCTTGGCGCTGGCCTTGGTGCCCTTGGCGGTGCTCTTCGCGCCCGTGCCGGCGGCCTCGGCCGTGCCCGCCGCCTTGCCCGCCGCCCTGCTGACGTTCTTGCTCGCTTGTCCGGACCCGTTGCCCGGGACCGAGGGGGTCTCCATCATCCGTCCTTCCGTCGGGGGGATCTTCCTGCCGAACCGGCGGGGCGCCGCACCGGGCGCGGCGCCCCGCCGGCGAAGAATCGCGTTCGTCGGCCGTACCGCGGCGTACCCCACCCGGCCACCGCAAACATGAGAGCCGCCCCGCCGCCGCCCGGCGCGGCAGGCCCCGCATGCGGCGGGCGGCCGCCGCCGACGGTTGGAACCCTCGCTCCGGGTATGCCGAACCCCATGCCACCCGATGAGCCGCCGGGCGCGCCGGGACCACGGCCGCGACCCGGCCCCGCCCGGCGCGCCGCCGAGCCGCTGGCCTGGTGGACGGCGCTGCTGGCGGTGTACCTGGCCCTGGTGTCGGCCATCTCCCTCACCGAGATCACCGTCGGGGCCCTCGCGGCCGCCGCGGGCGCCGCCGCCGCCGTCGCCGCGCGCCGGGTCCTGCTCGCCACCGGTGCCGCCCGCCCGCCCGAGGACCGCGGCCCCTCCCCCGCCGTCCCGCCCGCCCGCCTCCTCCCGCCCCTGGCCCGGCTGCCCGCCCAGGTCGTCGCCGACACCGCCCGCATCACCGCGCGCGGCGCGTCCGGCGGGGACTGGACGACGCTGGCCTGCCCGCCCGGCCCCGCCGGCCGCGGCGCCGCGACCCTGCTGATGTCGGCCTCCCCCGGCGCCTACGTCGGCGGCGTCGACCCCGAACGCGCGCTGCTGCGCGTGCACCGCCTGACCGGTCCGTCGCCGTTCGAGCGGAGCCTGCGGCGCGCCGGGCTCGTCGACGACCCCCGACACCGCGCCGCCCGCGGCTTCCCGCCCGCCGGAGGCGACCGGGGAGGCGACCGGTGACGACCGATGTCGCGGGCACCGCGATCCCCGCCCTCGTCCTCATGATCGGCGCGCTGCCGCCGGTTCTGCTGGCCACGCTGCGCGGCCGGCCCGCCGGGCGGCTGGCCGGGCTGATCGTCACCGGCCCGCTGGTCACCCTCGCGCTGCTGCTGCTGGCCGCCGCCTACGGCCGGCCCGCCTACCTCGACGTCGCCCTGGTCCTGGCGCTGCTGTCGTTCGCCGGATCCCTGGTGTTCGCCCGCTTCCTGAGCCGGACCCTGTGAAAGGGGAGCCCCGATGAGCCTGAACCTGCTCGCCGACGCGCTGACCTGGGCCGGAACCGCTCTCGCCGTCGCCGCCGGGCTGCGGCTGCCCTTCACCCCCGGCGCCGCCGCCCGCCTGCACGCCGTCGCGCCCGTCACCGTCCTGGCCGCGCCGCTGCTCATCGCCGGGCTGGCGCTGCGCCCCTGGTCGTCCTGGCACGACGTCGCCAAACTCGCCGTCATCGCCGTCCTGCTCGCCGCGACCGGCCCCGCCACGATCAGCACCGCCGGGCAGGCCGTCCAACGCGCCGGCCGGACGGAGTGACCCGCCGTGACCACCGTCCTCACCGCTCCAGTGCCCGCGCTGGTGGCCGCCGCGCCGGACGCGCTGACCGGGCCGCTGTCCGACGCCCTCATCGCCGTCTCCCTCGCCCTGGCCGCGCTGATGGCCACCGCCGTCGTCCTGACCCGCGACCCCGTCCGCCAGGCGATCGTGCTGTCGGGCTACGGGATGGTCCTCGGCCTGCTGTTCCTCGTCCTGCAGGCCCCCGACGTCGCGATGTCCCAGATCGGCGTCGGGACCGTCCT
Organism: Actinomadura sp. NPDC048032; assembly: GCF_040653175.1. Classification (NCBI taxonomy): domain Bacteria; kingdom Bacillati; phylum Actinomycetota; class Actinomycetes; order Streptosporangiales; family Thermomonosporaceae; genus Actinomadura; species Actinomadura sp. NPDC048032. The sequence continues at coordinate 6,865 of NZ_JBEZJP010000351.1, read as the reverse complement.
GGTGCCGCTGCTGGTCGTGCTGGCACTGCACGCCACCCGCGGCTACCGCGACAACGGAAACGGCGGGAACGGCGGGAACGGCGGGCGCGGAACAGAAGCCGGGGAGGGCCACGGCCGCGGCGGCGGGCGGGCGCGCCGGTGAGGCCCCGCACCCGCGTCTCGCTGTTCGCCGCCGGCGCCGCCGGGACCGCCGCCCTGTTCACCGCCGGGATGCTCGGCCTGCCCGCCTTCGGCGGCCCCCTGCACCCCTACTCCGACCGCGCCGTCCACCAGGCCCTGCGGCGCGGCACCTCCAACGCCGTCTCCTCCGTCAACTTCGACCAGCGCGCCTTCGACACCCTCGGCGAGGAGCTCATCCTGCTGTCGGCCGCGCTCGCCGCCGTGGCGCTGCTGCGCGTCGTGCGCAGCGAGGACGAGAGCGACGGCACCACCCACCGGCACGGGCCCGCCGAGGTCTCCGACGCGCTGCGCGTCGTCGGCCACCTCCTGCTCCCCTTCACCCTGCTCACCGGCGTCTACATCGTCGCCCACGGCGCCCAGTCACCCGGCGGCGGCTTCCAGGGCGGCGTCGTCCTCGGCACCGCGATCCACCTGCTCTACCTGGCCGGCGACTACCCCGCCCTGCAGCGGCTGCGGCCCATCCCGGTGTTCGAGTCCGCCGAGGCCGTCGCCGCCGCCGCGTTCGTCCTGCTGGCCCTGGCCGCCGCCGGAGCCTCCCCCGCCGTGCGCGTCCCCGCCCTCAACACCGCCGTCGGGATCGAGGTCGGCTGCGCCTCGGTCCTGCTGCTCGGCAAGTTCTTCGAACAGGCACTCCTGGTCCGCGAGCACCCCGGGACCGGCGACCCGCGGGAGCCCGCATGAGCACCGTCCCCTACCTCGCCGCCGGCTGGATCATGCTCGCCGGCCTCTACGGCATCGTCACCACCCGCGACCTCGTGCACGCCGTGGTGTGCCTGTCGGTCACCCAGTCCGGCACCTACGTGCTGCTGCTGGCCATCGGGTACCGCTCCGGCGCCACCGCCCCCGTGTTCTCCGACCGCCCGCCGCCCCCCGCCGGCGGGCCCGTCACCGACCCCGTCGTCCAGGCCATGACCCTCACCGACATCGTCGTCGGCGCCACCGTCACCGCGCTGCTGCTCGCCCTGGCCGTCCAGGTCGCCAAACGGCGCGGCACCCTGGACCCCGGCGCCCTGCGCCCCCTCGAACCGTGATCCTGCAGGCCACCGTCGCGCTGCCAGTCCTGGTCGCCGCCCTGCTCGCCGCCACCGGACGGTGGCTGCCGCGCCCCGCCGTCGACATCACCGCCCTGGCCACCGCCGCCGCCGTCACCGCCCTGACCGGCCTCACCCTCGCCCGCGCCCCCCACCGCCCCCAGGTCGCCTGGCTCGGCGGCTGGGGCCCGGCCACCGGCGTCGGCATCCCCCTGGCCGCCGACCCCCTCGCCGCCGCGCTCGCCTGCGTCGCCGCCGCCCTCACCCTGGCCGCCCTGGCGTTCTCCTGGCGCTACTTCACCGAGATCCAGGCCGTCTTCCACGCGCTCATCCTGCTGTTCCTGGCCTCCATGTGCGCGTTCGTCTACACCGGCGACCTCTTCGACGCCTTCGTGTTCTTCGAGCTGATGAGCGTCGTGGCGTTCGCGCTCACCGGCTACCGCTCCGAGGAGCCCGCCACCGTCCACGGCGCCCTCAACTTCGGCATCGTCCAGTCCCTGGGCGCCTACCTCACCCTCGCCGGCATCGCCCTGGTCTACGGCCGCACCGGGCAGCTCGGACTGGCCGCCATCGGCCGCCACCTCGCCGGCACCGGCCACCACGGCCGCCCGGGCGCCCTGATCACCGCCGCGTTCGTGCTCATCTGCACCGGATACCTCGTCAAGGCCGCCGCCGTCCCCTTCCACTTCTGGCTCGCCGACGCCCACGCCGTCGCCCCCACCCCCGTCTGCGTCCTGTTCTCCGGCGTCATGGTCGAACTCGGCGTGTACGGGGTCGCGCGGACCTACTGGGCCGTGTTCCCCGGACTGGTGCCGCTGCGCGCCGTCGCCGTCCTCGGCGCCGCCGCGGCGCTGCTCGGCGCGGTCATGTGCGTCCTGCAGCACCACATCAAGCGGCTGCTGGCCTACTCCACCATCAGCCACGCCGGGCTGCTCCTGCTCGGCGTCGCCGCCGGCACCCCCGCGGCGCTGTCGGGCACCGCCTACTACCTGGCCGGGCACGCCGGCGTGAAGGGCGCGCTGTTCCTCGCCGCCGGGGCCCTGCTGAACCGGTACCAGACCGTCGACGCCCGCGACCTGCGCGGACGCGGACGCGTCATGCCCGTCACCGGCGCCGTCGTCCTCACCGGAGGGCTGTGCCTGGCCGGGCTCCCGCCCTCCGGGCTGTTCGCCGGGCACTCGGTCACCGAGCACGCCGTCCTGGAGCAGGGCTGGTGGTGGTTCACGCCCCTGTCCATCGCCGCCTCCGCCGTCACCGCCGGAGCCGTCCTGCGCGTGTGGCTCGTGGTGTGGCGCGGCATGCATCCGCGCCGCGACCCAGGCGAGAACGGACCAGCGGAGGAGGACGAGCACGAAGGCCCCGAGACGCCCGTCACCCTCACGTCCATCCCCTGGGTGATGGTCACGCCCGCCGTCGCGCTGCTGGCCGCCGGCCTGGCGATCGGGCTGCTGCCCGGCGGGCCCGTCGCCGACGCCGCCGCGCTGTTCGCCGACCGCGACGCCTACGCCGCCCTCGTCCTGGACGGCCGCCTCACCCACCCCCACGCGCCGCCCGCCGAGCCCTGGACGGCCGCGGGCCTCGCCGGCTCGGCCGTCACCGTGCTGCTGGCACTGGCCGTGGCCGCCGCCGGCGTCCGCCGCGCCGCTCGCACCCCCTCAGCGGCCCCTTCCGCACGCGCCCCGCGGGGGCGCGCCGTTGGCGCCGCCACCCGCCGCCTGCACGAACTGCACTCCGGCCACGTCGGCGACTACGCCGCCTGGCTCACCGCGGGCGTCGCCGTCCTGGCCCTGCTCACCACCCGCTTCTGACCGCCCCGGAGCTCCCCGGAGCCTCCGGCGGGTCAGATGCTCCAGAGCCGGCGCTTGCGGTAGCGGGGCTCCCACATCACCCGGTTCAGCTCCCGCAGGGGCTTGGGCAACGCCGTCAGGAACCGGCTCCGCTCGACCGGGCCGATCCCGTCCACCACCCAAGGGACGAACAGCGGCGTCCCCGCCGCACAGCGGTCCCGCGCCTCCCCGGCCAGCGCCCGCCACTCCGCACCGGACAGCACCGACTCCGCCAGCGGCAGCGCGCTCATCTCCTCGTGCCGCAGATGCCGCTCCAGCGCCTCGCGCAGCTCGCGCACCGCCGCCGGCAGATCACCGCCCTGCCCCGCCGCGCCGTTCATCGCCGCGTCGACGCGGGCGACCAGCGGGGCCAGGCGGGCGTGGTCGGCGCGCATCTCCTCCAGCACCGCCCGCTCGGCCCGGCGCCCCGCCACCGCGCGCTCCACCCGCGGCCACAGCCACCCGTCCTCCAGCTCCTGGTGCAGCCGGATCTGCTCCTTGAGGTTCTCCCAGCCCGCGCGCACGTGCGCCGCCCGGCCCTTGCCCGCCGCCGCGGCCGCCGCGAGCCGGTCCAGGTCCCGGCGGAACGCCTGGTGGGCGGCGTACAGGAGGGTGCGGCACGTCATGTCCCGCGGCCGCGTCGCGAAAGTCTCCGAACCTGCGAAGGTCTCCATACCCATAGGAGGGCTCCGGCGGCCCCGATGTGACGTCCGGCGCCCCCGAGAGACCCACGTCACACGCCCCGCGCCACCTGGTCAGCCGCCGTCCCCTCCGCCGTCCGATCCGGCTGCCATGGCGGCGGCGATGCCGTCCAGGACGAGCGCCAGGCCGCCCTCGAACGCCTCCCGCGCCGCCTGCTCCAGGTAGGGGACGTCCTCGGCGTCGCCGAGGGAGTCCTCGGAGTTCAGCCAGGCCACCAGCGGGAAGCACTCGGCGAACCCCGGCGCCAGCGCCTCCAGGGCCCCCGCCCGGCCGTGCCACCACTGCTCCTCCGACAGGCCCGTCGCACGCACCGCCTGCCGCGACTCGGCGAGGGTCTGCGCCGCGCCGCGCACCACGCTCGACAGCGCCGACACCGCGCGCCGCACCCGCCGCGCCGGCAGCCCGGTGGCGGCCAGCACGCCCAGCAGCGCCTCCAGCGCCCGGTACTCGTTCGGGCCGAGCACGGGCCGCGCCTGCGACACCTGCAGCATCCACGGATGCCGCAGGTAGAACTCCCAGGAGTCCCGCGCCCACCGGGTGAGCGCCGCCCGCCAGCCGTCCGCGGCGTCGTAGCCGCCGGGCAGCTCCGCCAGCGCGCGGTCGTACATCAGGTCCACCAGCTCGGCCTTGCCCGGCACGTAGGTGTACAGGGCCATCGCCGTGCGGCCGAGCCGCTCCCCGACCGCGCGCATCGACAGCGCCGCCATGCCCTCGGCGTCCGCGACGGCGATCGCGGCGTCCACGATGATCTCCACGCTCAGCCCCGGCCGCGGCCCCGGCCCCGTGCGGGGCGCCTGCGCGCCGCGCCACAGCAGGTCCATCGAGCGGCGTGGATCGCCCTGCCCGGCGAAGACGACCAACCTGCATCTCCTTATGCCATAAACTATCGAAATCGAGGATCTCTTTACGCCCTAAGATATCAAGCGAGTGAGGAAGCCCCCCATGCCGCTCCAGCCGACGACCGCGCAGCCCGAGCCGCCCGCCGGCGGGCTCCGCGCCGCCGACGCCCACGACGTGATCGAGGTCCGCGGCGCGCGGGAGAACAACCTCGCCGACGTCAGCCTGGACGTCCCCAAGCGCCGCCTGACCGTGTTCACCGGGGTGTCGGGGTCGGGCAAGTCGTCCCTGGTGTTCGGCACCATCGCGGCCGAGTCGCGGCGCCTGATCAACGAGACCTACACCGCGTTCGTGCAGGGCTTCATGCCGAGCGTCGGCCGCCCCGACGTCGACGCGCTGCGCAACCTCAGCGCCGCGATCGTGGTCGACCAGGAGCGGATGGGCGCCAACTCCCGCTCCACCGTGGGGACCGCCACCGACGCCCACACCATGCTGCGCATCATCTTCAGCCGGATCGGCCGGCCGCACGCCGGCACCTCCTCGGCGTTCAGCTTCAACAACGCCGAGGGCATGTGCCCCGACTGCGAGGGGCTCGGCCGCGCCTCCCGCATCGACCTGGACCAGCTGGTCGACCGGGACCTGTCCCTCAACGAGGGCGCCGTCACCGTCCCGAACTTCGCCGTCGGGTCCTGGTACTGGAAGGTGATCGCCGACTCGGGGCTGTTCGACCCCGACGCCAAGCTGCGCGACTACACCCCCGCCCAGTGGGACGACCTGCTCCACAAGCCCGCCACCAAGATCAAGAGCAGTGGCATCAACACCACCTACGAGGGCTTGCTGGTCAAGGTCAAGCGCCTCTACCTGGACAAGGACACCGAGTCGCTGCAGCCCCACATCCGCGCGTTCGTCGAGCGCGCCGTCGCCTTCAGCGCGTGCGGGGCCTGCGGCGGCGCCCGCCTCAACCAGGCCGCCCTCGCCAGCCGCATCGGCGGGCTCAACATCGCCGACTGCGCCGCCATGCAGATCAGCGACCTGGCCGCCGTCGTCCGCGAGATCACCGAGCCGTCCGTCGCGCCGGTGCTGGCCGCCCTCCAGGAGACCCTGGACTCCCTGGTCGAGATCGGCCTGGGCTACCTCAGCCTCGACCGCGAGTCCCCCACCCTGTCCGGCGGCGAGGCCCAGCGCGTCAAGATGGTCCGCCACCTCGGCTCCAGCCTCAGCGACATCACCTACGTCTTCGACGAGCCCACCGCCGGCCTGCACCCCCACGACATCGCCCGCATGAACGACCTGCTGCTGCGCCTGCGCGACAAGGGCAACACCGTCCTGGTCGTCGAGCACAAGCCCGAGACCATCGCGATCGCCGACCACGTCGTCGACCTCGGCCCCGGCGCGGGCGCCGAGGGCGGACGGATCTGCTACACCGGCGACCTGCCCGGGCTCCGCGCCTCCGGCACCCTCACCGGACGCCACCTCGACCACCGCGCCCGGCTGCGCGACAAGGTCCGCGAGCCGTCGGGGCACCTCGCCATCAAGGGCGCGAACCTGCACAACCTCAAGGACGTCGACGCCGAGATCCCCCTCGGCGTCCTCACCGTCGTCACCGGCGTCGCCGGATCGGGCAAGAGCTCCCTCATCCACGGGTCCCTGCCCGGCCGCGACGGCGTCGTCGTGGTCGACCAGTCCCCCATCCGCGGATCCCGCCGCAGCAACCCCGCCACCTACACCGGCCTGCTGGACCACGTCCGCACCGCCTTCGCCAAGGCCAACGGCGTGAAACCCGCCCTGTTCAGCGCCAACTCCGAAGGCGCCTGCCCGGCCTGCAAGGGCATCGGGCTGGTCTACACCGACCTGGCGATGATGGCCGGCGTCGCCTCGGTGTGCGAGCAGTGCCAGGGCCGCCGCTACACCGCCGAGGTCCTCACCTACACCCTGCGCGGCAAGGACATCAGCCAGGTCCTGGCCATGCGCGTCGCCGAGGCCCGCGAGTTCTTCACCACCGGCCAGGCCCGCGCCGTCCTGGACCGCCTCGCCGACGTCGGCCTGGGCTACCTCGGGCTGGGCCAGCCCCTCACCACCCTGTCCGGCGGGGAGCGCCAGCGCCTCAAACTCGCCATCCACATGGCCGAGAAGGCCGCCACCTACGTCCTGGACGAGCCCACCACCGGCCTGCACCTGGCCGACGTCGACCAGCTCCTGGCCCTGCTGGACCGGCTCGTCGACGGCGGCAACACCGTCATCGTCATCGAGCACCACCAGGCCGTCATGGCCCACGCCGACTGGATCATC
>NZ_JBEZJP010000350.1:0-9151 GCF_040653175.1 Actinomadura sp. NPDC048032 | reverse complement strand
GGCGCCACGGATGACGGCGGACCTCCCCGGCGCCGAGGCTGGAGGCGACCCGGTACGAGGAGGACGGCATGACCACCCTATGGTCTGAGCTGCTGCAAACCGCGCGAACCGCCACCGACCTGGACGTCCTGACCGCCGCCGTGCGCGCGGCGATCGCCCGCGGCGCCGACTGGCAGGACACCGCCGACCGCGTCGCCGGCGCGCTGCGCGAGCACCTTCCGTCGCCCGGTGAGCTGCTCCGTCCCGACCAGCTCGCCGGAGAGCCCGGCACCTCCAGCGGCCACCGGCTGCACGTGGAGCCGGACGGCTCGTTCTCCATGACGGCCATCGTGTGGCAGCCCGGCGCGGTGACCCGCGTCCACGACCACGTCGCCTGGTGCGTGTTCGGCGTCCTGGCCGGCGCCGAGCACGAGGACCTCTACACCCTCTCCGACGACGGCGCCGCCCTGATCGGGGCGGGCGCGAACCCGAACCCGGCGGGCGAGGTCAGCGGCTTCGCGCCGCCCGGCGACATCCACCGCGTCCGCAACCTCGGCGACACCACCGCCGTCTCCCTGCACATCTACGGGACGGACCTCGACCGCGTCGGCTCCAGCGTCCGCCGCTTCTACGACCTGCCGGTCCGGGACTGAGCCGGGCCCGGCCGGGGCCGCGCTCAGCCGAGGACGAAGGGGACCCGCGCGGCGAGATCGCCCAGCTCGGCCTTCTCCGCGGCGGTCGGCGCCCGGCGTCCGGTGCCGACCAGCAGCGCGTCCCGGTCGGAGAACGCGGCCGGGAAGGGGGCTCCGGCGATCCGCTCCAGCAGCGCGCGGGCCGCCGCGAGGGTCTCAGCGGGCGGCTCGGGGCCCTCCGGCAGGTGCGCGATCAGGTCGAGGTGGTGCAGCGTCCACTCCATCACGTACGCGGACAGGTAGTCGCCGACGGTCAGGACCTCGTCCTGCGTGCCGACGCGGGCGGCGGGATCGGCGAGCCCCGCCGCGCGGCCCGCGGCCGAGCCGACGTCGTCGAGGTGGAACCTGAGCAGCCGGGGCTCCCCGTAGGCGGCGGCCAGCCGGGGGATGAGCGCGTCGAGCGGGTCGTCGCCCGTCGGGGGCTCGACGAGCTTCCAGTAGGTGGCGGCGTCCACGGTCGGTTCGGCGCCGGCGGGGGTGACCAGAGTGATCAGGACGTCCTGGGCGTCGATGACCAGGTGGCACACGAGGTCCCGCACGAGCCAGCCGGCGCAGCCGGACGGGCGCGCGAAGTCCTCGTCCGGGAGGCCGGCGACCGCCGCGAGCAGTGCCGTCCACGAGCGCGAGAAGTGGTCCACCTCCGGCACGGTAATGCCGCGCCGCGACGGCGGACAAGCGGGTTCGGACCCGTCCTAGACGGCGGTCGCCGGTGCGGCCGTCCGGGCCTCCAGAGCGCGCACGACCGCGGCCATGTCGGCCTCGCCGTGCCCCAGCGCGGCGGTCTCGCCGTAGAGGGCGTGGCACGCGTCCAGCAGGGGCGAGGCGAGCCGCGCGGCGCGGGCGGCCTCCGCGATGAGGCGGTTGTTGTCCAGGACGTTCGCGATGGACGCCTGGACGGAGAAGTCGCGGTCGAGCAGCTTGCGGGCCTTGGCGCGCGACACGGTGCTGGCCATCGGGCCGGCGTCGAGCACCTCCAGCAGCCGCCGCCCGTCCAGGCCGTGCCGCTCGGCGAAGTGGAACGCCTCCGCCAGCCCGGTGACCATGGTGATCAGGTACAGGTTGACGGCGAGCTTCATCTGGAGGGCCTGCGGGACCGGCCCGCAGACGAACACCTCGCCGCACATGGGGCCGACCAGGGGGCGGACGGTCTCGACGGCGGACGGCTCGCCGGCGAGCATCGCTATGAGCTCGCCCGCCTCGGCCGGGCCCCGCGAACCGGACACGGGCGCCTCGACGTACCGTCCGCCGGCGGCCCGGACGTCGGCTTCGAGGCCGCGCGAGTAGCCCGGCGACGTCGTCCCCATGTGGACGACGACCCGTCCCCGCACGTTCGCGGCGAAGCCGGGGGCGCCGCGTCCCAGCGCGGAGTCGATGGCGGGGCCGTCGGCGAGCATGAGGAACACCACGCGGGTGCGGCGGAGGACGTCGGCGGGGCTTCCGGCGACCGACGCGCCCGCCGCGCGCAGCGGCTCGCTCTTGGCGGCGGTCCGGTTCCAGACGACGAGGCCGGTGCCCGCCCGGACGAGGTTGAGCGCCATGGGCCGCCCCATGACGCCGAGGCCGAGGAAACCGACGTCGCTGTCCACCATCGCCTCCAGAACTTGCGAGCTATGACAGTGGTCATGATAATGGCGCAGGTAAATAGGGCAATAGCCTGCGAGATTTTCACTGAGGAGGCGATCGTGGCGACCGGCGAGCGGGGCCCGCGGGAGCGGATGGTCTTCAGCGCGGCGCAGCTCATCCGCCGCGACGGCGTCACCGCGACCGGCCTGCGCGAGGTCGCCGAGCACGCCGGGGCGCCGCGCGGCTCGCTCCAGCACTACTTCCCCGGCGGCAAGGAGCAGCTGGTCAACGAGGCGGTCGAGTGGGCCGGACGCTATGCGAGCGACCGGATCGCCCGTTTCATGGCCGCCATGGTGCGTCCGACGCCGGGCCGGCTCTTCGCCGCGATGGTCCGCCAGTGGACCGACGAGTTCGAGGCGGCGGGCTTCGACCGCGGCTGCCCCGTCGCCGCCGCCACGGTCGACTGCGCGGACTCCGCGGCGTCCACCCGGACCGCCGCGGCCGCCGCGTTCGCCGCCTGGCGGCGGCCGATCGCCCGCGAGCTGACCGCCATGGGCGTCCCGCCCCGCAGGGCGACCGCGCTGGCGACCCTGATGGTCAGCTCCCTGGAAGGCGCCATCCTCCTGGCCAGGGCCGAGCAGAGCGTCCGGCCCCTGCGCGCCGTCGCCAGGGAACTGGCCCCCTTCCTCGACTCCTGCGCCGCCGAGGACCCCGCCTGACCTCCCGCGCCTCAGCCCGTCATGACGCCGGGGCGGCGGGTCCGGAAGTCGATGACGCCGACCCAGGCGGGGCGCAGGGCGATGCGGGCCATGCGGGTCTCGGGGTGGTCGGCGCCGGCGACGTAGCCCGCGCCGCCCTCCTCGCCCAGGAACCGGCGGGCCGCCTGCGCCTGCTCGGGCACCATGCCCTCCACCTCGGTGACCGAGACGCGACCGCGCAGCAGGAGGACCTCCGGGGGCTGCGTGTCGGTGTCGATGCTCACGGCGACGTCGGGACGCTCGCGGAGCGCGCGGATGCGGGCGGCCGGGCGCAGGATGCCCATCGGCGGGCAGTGGACGTAGGTCGCCATCACCAGCTCCTCGCCGGTCCAGGCGAACCAGGACGACATGATGCGGGGCGTCCCGTCCACGGCCGTGAAGGCGAGGCGTGCCGGGATCGTGGAGTGGAGCAGGCGCTGCGCGACGTCGGTTTCGAGCAGGCGCACGTCGCCCTGGGGAAGGTCCATGGTCATCTCCTTGTAGCGGTCGGAGGAGATGACCGCGGACGGCGGGGAAACTCATCGCCGCACGGCGAGATCCATGGTCGGGTAGTCGGTGTAGCCGGTCGCGGCGCCCGTGTACATGAGGTGCCGATCCTGGACGGGGTTCAGCGGCGCGCCGAGGCGGAGGCGCTCGACGAGGTCGGGGTTCGCCAGGAAGGGGCGGCCGAGCGCGACGAGGTCGGCGCCCGCGGCGACGAGGCGGGCGGACTCCCGCGCGACGTGCTCGGTGGTGACGTCGGGCAGCTTCGGGTTGGCGATCAGCGTTCCCGGCCACGTGCGGCGGATCGTGTGGAGGAGGGCGCTGTCCGGGTCGGCGTGGACGACGTGCAGGTAGGCCGGGGAGATCTCCGCCAGGGCCCGGACGAGGGCCGGGTAGACGTCGTCCTGGTCGTCCTCGTGCATGGCGTTGGCGGTGACTCCGGGCGAGATCCGCACGCCGACGCGGTCCGGGCCGATGGCGCCGGCGACGGCGCGGGTCACCTCGGCCGTGAAGCGGATGCGCGCCTCGGCCGGGCCGCCGTAGGCGTCGGTGCGGCGGTTGGTGGCGCGGGACAGGAACTGGTGCAGCAGGTAGCCGTTGGCGGAGTGCACCTCCACCCCCGCGAAGCCCGCGTCGACGGCATTGCGGGCGGCGGCCGCGAAGTCGTCGACGGTGGAGCGGATGTCGGCGGCGGTCATCTCCCGGGGGACGACGGCGGCCCGCGGCCCGGACGGGGTGTGGATCGTGTCCGGGAGCGGGACGGGCGACGGCGCCACCGGGCGCAGGCCGCTGTTGTCGGGGTGCCCGACCCGTCCGCCGTGCTGGAGCTGGAGGAACATCCGTCCGCCCGCGTCGTGGACGGCGCCGGTGACGCGCCGCCACCCGGCCACGTGGGCGGGGGCGTGGATCCCGGGGATGTTCGGGTACGTCTGGCCGACGGCGTTCGGGGTGGCGGCCTCGGCGATGATCAGTCCGGCGGTGGCGCGCTGCGCGTAGTAGGTCGCCATGAGGTCGGTCGGGACGCCGGCGGCGTCCGCGCGGTTGCGGGTCATCGGGGCCATCACCAGGCGGTTCGGGAGGACGAGTCCGCCCAGGCGGGCCGGTTCGGTGAGCGCGGTCTCCATTGCCTTGTCCTTTCAGCGGTGTGCGGGGAAGCCGTGGGTCCGGGCGGCGAGGACGACCGCGAGGACGGGCGCGAGGAGCGCGAGGGTGCTCCAGGCGAGCGAGGTCGAGCCGGCCAGGTGCAGCAGGACGCCTCCGGCGATCCCGCCGCCGGCCATGGCGACGTTCCAGAGGGTGACGAGCATGGCCTGCGCCGCGTCGGCGGCGTCTCCGCCCGCGTCTCCCGCGGCGGTCTGGAGCAGGGTGGGCGCGCCGCCCCATCCGAGGCCCCAGAGCACCACGGCGGCGTAGACGAGGGCGGGGGCGTCCGCCCACAGCGCGAGGACGGCGGCGGCAGCGGCGACCAGCAGCGTCCCGGCGACCATGAGGACGCGCAGGCGGCGGTGGATGTGCGCGCCGACCACCCAGATGCCGGCCAGGGACGCCGCCCCGAAGGCCAGCAGGACGAGGTCGGTGGACGAACCCATGCCGAGCCCGTCGAGGATCGCGGCGATGTAGGTGTAGAGGATCGTGTGGGCGAGGACGAACACGAGCGTCACGAACAGCACGGCCGCGACCCCCGGGACGCGCAGGACGCTCCCGCCGCCCGTCCGCTCCCCCGCGCGGCGGCCGGGGAAGTCCGGGACGGACACGGTGATCCAGCCGAGCAGGACGACGGTCAGCCCGGTCATGGTCAGGAACGCCGCCTGCCAGCCCAGCGCCGCGCCGAGGAACGTCCCGGCGGGGACGCCGAGGGAGAGCGCGACCGGGATTCCGGCCATCGCGACGGCGATCGCGCGCCCCTCCAGGTGGGCGGGCACCAGGCGGCGGGCGTATCCGGCCAGCAGCGCCCAGGCGAGACCGGCCGCGACCCCGGCCGCGAACCGGGCCGCCATGGTCACCGCGTAGTGGGTCGACAGCGCCGTGACGGTGTTGGCGACGGCGAACCCGGCGACGGTCGTCAGCAGGAGCCGGCGGCGGCGCCATCCGGCGGTGGCCGCGGTCAGCGGGACGGCGGTCAGCGCCGTCCCGATCGCATAGATCGTCACGGTCTGCCCGGTGGCGGGCTCGCTCGCGTGCAGGCTCGCGCTCATCGCGGGCAGGAGCCCGGCGGGCAGCGTCTCGGTCAGGCTCGTGATGAAGACCGCCGTCGCCAGCGCCAGCAGCGCCGGCAGGGGCAGGCCCCCGTCGGACGTTTCGTCCGGAGCGGTCGTACTCTCCGCGGTTCGCATGCCGCGACTGTGCCGGGCGGCGCTTCGGATGCGCTGACGGTCCGCTGACGGACGGCGGGCCGCCGCCGAGTAGCGTGCTGGCATGCGGTTTGGCGTGCTCGGTCCGCTCATGGTGCGGGACGGCGACGGGGCGTCCGTCCGGATTCCGGAGGCGAAGGTCCGGGCGCTGCTCGCCTGCCTGCTGGTCCACGAGGGGCGGCCCGTCTCCGCCGACCGCCTCGTCCACGACCTGTGGGGCGACGACCTGCCCGGCAACCCGGCGAACGCGCTCCAGGCCAAGGTCTCCCAGCTGCGGCGCGTCCTCGGCCGCGACCGCGTGGTCCGCGAGGCGCACGGGTACCGGCTCCGCCTCGACGGGCCCGACGACGAGGTCGACGCCGACCGGTTCCGCGCGCTGGCGGCGCGGGCCCGCACGCTGGACGCTCCGGCGGAGCGCGCCGCCCTGCTGACCGAGGCGCTGGGCCTGTGGCGCGGCGCCGCGTTCGCCGACTTCGCGGACGAGGAGTTCGCGCGCGCGGCGGCCGACCGCCTGGCCGACCAGCGCCTGGCCGTCCTGGAGGAGCAGGCCGAGGCGCGGCTCGACGCGGGAGAGCACCTCCTGCTCGCCGGGGAGCTCGCCGGCCTGGTGGACCGCCACCCGCTGCGGGAGCGGTTGCGGGCCGTGCAGATGCGCGCGCTGTACCGCGCGGGACGGCAGGGCGAGGCGCTCGCCGCCTACGCCGGGTTGCGCAAGGTGCTGGCGGACGAGCTCGGCCTCGACCCGAGCCCCGAACTGGCCGCGCTGCACGAGGCGATCCTGCGGCAGGACGCGTCGCTCGCCCCGCCGGAACCGGAGGCGCGGTCGAACCTGCCCGTCCCCCTCACCGGACTGGTCGGCCGGGACCGCTGCCTGGACGACGTCGCGCGGCTCCTCGGCACGGCGCGCCTGGTGACGCTGACCGGCCCCGGCGGCGTCGGCAAGACGCGGCTCGCGCTCGAAGCCGCCGCGCGCCTCGCCGGGGACGCCTTCCCGGACGGCGTCTGGCTCGTCGAGCTCGCCGCCCAGCGCGGAGACGCCGCCGGGCTGGCGCAGGAGATCTCGGCCGTGCTCGGGCTCCGCGACGACATGCCGCCCGGCGTCCCGGCGGCCGGAACGTCCGGGAGCGGCGGCGGAAGCGTGGAACGGCTGGCGGCGGCGCTGCGCGGCCGGCGGCTGCTGCTCGTCCTCGACAACTGCGAGCGGGTGGTCGACCCGGCCGCCGAACTGGCGGAGCTGCTGCTGCGCGGCGCGGCGGGCCTGCGGATCCTCGCCACCGGCCGCGAGCCCCTCGGCCTGACGGGCGAGACGGTGTACCTGGTCGAGCCGCTCCGGGAGGACGACGCCGTGCGGCTGTTCGCCGACCGCGCCGCGGCGTCCGCTCCCGGCTTCTCCCTGGACGCCGACCGGGCGGCGGTCGCGGAGATCTGCCGCCGCCTCGACGGCGTCCCCCTCGCGCTGGAACTGGCGGCGACCCGCGTCCGGGCCCTCGGCGTGGGGGAGCTGGCGCGACGCCTCACCGACCGGTTCGGCGTCCTCACCACCGGGCCGCGCGGCGCGCCGGCCCGGCAGCGGACGCTGCGGGGGATGATCGACTGGAGCTGGGAGCCGCTCGGCCCGTCCGAGCGCGCCGTGCTGCGCCGGCTCGCCGTGCACGTGGACGGCTGCGGCCTGGACGCGGCGGAGGCCGTCTGCGCGGGCGGCGGCGTCCGCAGCGGGGACGTCCTCGACCTGCTCACCCGGCTGGTCGACCGTTCCCTGGTCGTGGTGGTGGAGGGGCCGCGCGGTCCCCGCTACCGCCTCCTGGAGTCCGTGGCCGCGTACGCGATGGAGCGGCTGCGCGAGGCGGGCGATCTCGACGGCGCCCGCGACCGGCACCTGAGCCACTACCTCGGCCTCGCCGAACGCGCCGAACCGCACCTGCGCGGGCCGGACCAGCGCGCCTGGCTCGACCGTCTCGACGCCGACTCGGCGAACCTGCGCGCCGCCCTGGAGGAGGCGCTGCGGCGTCCTGGCGCGGCGGAGGCGGTGCGTCTCGGCACGGCGCTGTGCTGGTGGTGGCTGCTGCGCGGCCGCCTGCACGAGGCCCACCGCACGCTGTCGGCGGTACTGGACGCGGCACCGGAGGCCGCCGGGTTGCGCCTGTTGCGGGCCGCGTTCGCCCTGCTGACCGGGGACCTGACGGCCCACGGCGTCCAGGGCGAGGACGGCGTCCCGGACCCGGTGCGCCGCGGCCGCGCCCTCTGGCTCTACGCGCACGGGCTGTACCACGCGGGTCTCCCGGACGCGAGCGAGCGCGCCAACGAGCACGCCCTGCGCCTGTTCCAGGAGGCCGGCGACCGGTGGGGCACCGCCGCCGCGCTCGGCCTGCGCGCGACGCTCGCGCTCGTCCGGGGCCGCCTCGACGTGATCGCGGACGCGGGCGGGCGCTCCGCCGCCCTGTTCGCCGAGCTGGGCGACCGCTGGGGGCGGCTGCAGCCCGTGTCGCCGCTCGCGATGCTCGCCGAGATCAACGGCGACTACGCGGAGGCGGAGCGGCTCCAGCGCGAGGGGCTGCGGATCGCCGAGGAGCTCGGCCTGCGCGCGGAGGTCTCCGCGCGGCTGTCGGGCCTCGGCCGCCTGGCGCTGCTCGCGCGCGACTGGGACCGGGCGCGCGACCTGCACGAGCGGGCGCGGGCGACGGCCGTCGACCAGGGCCACCGCTTCAGCGAGACGCACGCGCTGATGGGCCTCGCCCTCGGGGCGCGCCGCTCGGGCGACCTCGGCGCGGCGCGGGAGATCCTGCACCGCATCCGGGACGAGTACGACTCGTCCGAGATCGGGGAGCATCTGCTGCACGCGGAACTCGGCTTCACCGCCGAGCTGAGCGGGGATGCGGCAGGGGCGCTCGCGCACCACACCCGGGGCATGGAGATCGCGCGGTCGATCGGCGAGCCGCGCGCGCTCGCCCTGTCGCTGGAGGGGCTGGCTGGCGCGGCGGCGCTCGCCGGGGACGCCGTGCGCGCCGCCGGACTCCTCGGCGCGGCCGACGCGGCCCGCCGGAGCGTGGGCGCCCCGCTGCCGCCCGCCGAACGCGGCGACGTCGACCGCATCACGTCCGCCGCCACCGCCGTCCTGGGCGAGCGGGCCTTCGCCGAGGCGTTCCGCCGGGGCGCCCCGGCGGTCAGCTGAGCCCGGAGAGGTCGCGGTCCACGACCGTGTTGCGGTCGGTGGGGCGGTTCCCGAGGGAGAGCTGAGGCCACTGCCCGGAGAGTTCCTGGCGGCTGCGCTCGCTCCAGGCGCGGGCCTCGTCCCCGCGGGTCTTGTAGAAGTTGAGCGCGTACCCGC
>NZ_JBEZJP010000349.1:0-9166 GCF_040653175.1 Actinomadura sp. NPDC048032 | reverse complement strand
CCTCTACCCGGTGGGCGGCGAGTCGATCGTGAAGTACGACCTGCGCGGGCAGGGGACGTCCGCGCACGAGCTCGGCGACGAAGCGCACGTCGGCGAGGCGGTCTTCGTCCCGGCGGCGGGCGCCCGCGCGGAGGACGAGGGCTGGCTGCTGTCGATCGTCACCCGCGGCCAGGCGTCCGAGCTGCTGGTGCTGGACGCGGCGGATCTGGCGCCCGTCGCGAGCGTCCGGCTGCCGCGCCGCGTCCCGGCCGGATTCCACGGAAGCTGGATCCCCGACGCCCGACCCGGCACATAGGGTGGTTTACTAGCCGGTACTGCTGTGCAAGCAGTCACTTACCAGGCCCTCCCGGGAGGTTCCCCATGTCCGTGGCCACGGAGAACGCCGAGACCTTCGCGTCGCTGAACCCGGCCACCGGCGAGGTCGTCGCCGAGCACCCCGTCCAGGACGGCGCCGCCGTGGCCGCGGCGGTCGAGCGGGCCCGCGAGGCGGCCGGCTGGTGGCGCGCCCTCGGCTGGAAGGAGCGCCGGCTCCGGCTGCTGAACGTCAAGGGCTCGCTCACCCGCAACCTGAACCGGATGGCCGAGCTCATCCACCAGGAGACCGGCAAGCCGGTCCAGGACGCCCAGCTTGAGACGATCATGGCGATCACCCACCTGGACTGGGCGGCGCGCAACGCGCAGAAGGTCCTCGGGCCGCGCAACGTCTACCCCGGGCTCATGGCGATCAACCAGCGCTGCGTGCTGGAGTACCAGTCGCTCGGCGTCGTCGGGGTCATCGGGCCGTGGAACTACCCGATCTTCACCCCGATGGGCTCGATCGCCTACGCGCTCGCCGCCGGCAACGCCGTGGTGTTCAAGCCGTCCGAGTACACGCCGGGCGTCGGCGTGCTCCTCGCCGAGCTGTTCGCCGCGGTGATCCCCGAGCACCCCGTCCTGCAGACGGTCACCGGGCTCGGCGAGACGGGGGCGGCGCTCGCCTCGTCCCCGCACGTCGACAAGATCGCCTTCACCGGCTCGGCCCGCACCGCCAAGCGCGTCATGGCGGCCTGCGCCGAGAACCTGACCCCGATCGTCGCCGAGTGCGGCGGCAAGGACGCCTGCATCGTCGACACCGGCGCCGACCTCGACGCCGCCGCCGACGCCGCGCTGTGGGGCGCCATGTCGAACGCGGGCCAGACCTGCATCGGCGTCGAGCGGATCTACGTCGTGGACGAGGCCTACGACCGGTTCCTCGGCAAGCTGACCGAGAAGGCCCGCGACCTGCGTCCCGGGTTCGACCGCGAGGCCGCCTACGGCCCCATCACGATGCCGTCCCAGCTCGACGTCATCGAGCGCCACATCAAGGACGCGCTGGACAAGGGCGGCAAGGCGGTCGTCGGCGGCGCCGAGTCCGTCCGCAAGCCCTACGTCGAGCCGGTCGTGCTGACGAACGTCCCGGACGACTCGGCGGCCGTGTGCGAGGAGACGTTCGGCCCCACGATCACCGTCCACCGCGTGAAGGACATGGACGAGGCGATCGAGAAGGCGAACAGGACCGGCTACGGCCTCGCCGGGACGATCTTCTCCGGCGACAAGTCCCGCGCGATGGACGCCGCCCGCCGGATGCGGTCGGGCATGACGTCCATCAACGCGTTCGCCGCGTTCGCCCAGGTCGCGGCCCTGCCGTTCGGCGGCGTCGGCGAGTCCGGCTTCGGCCGCATCCACGGCGCCGACGGCCTGCGCGAGTTCGCCCGCCCGAAGGCCATCACCCGCCAGCGGTTCGCGACCATGAACCTCACCACGTTCGCCCGCACCGAGAAGGAGATGGCGCGCGTCCTCGGCATGATCAACATGATCCACGGCCGCCGCTACAAGCGCTGACCCGGCACCGCCCCCGCCGGTCCCCGGCGGGGGCGCCGCCTAGACTCGGAGCATGAACGACCCCGCGCGGAGCCGTCTGGAGGTGGCCCTGGGCGCGCCGCCCCCGCCCCCGCCCGGTTTCCGGCCGTTCACCGACGCCGACGTCCCGGCCCTGGCCGCCCTGATGTGGGACGCCTACCGCGGTACTCCCGACGAGGCCGACGTGGGGAACGTCCAGGGCGCCGTCCGCGAGATCCACCTCACCATGGCCGGCGAGTACGGCACGTTCCTTCCCGAGGCGTCCTTCGTGGCCGACCATGAGGGCCGCCCGGTGGGAGGAGCGCTCGTCACCCTCTACAGAGCCGTCCCCTTGCTCGCGTTCCTCTTCACCGCCCCGGCCCACGCGGGCCGTGGCCTGGGCCAGGGGCTCGTCCAGGCCGTCATGCACGCCCTGGCCGGGCAGGGCCACGACACCCTCGCCCTGGCCGTGACCCGCCGCAACCGCCGCGCCCGCCGCCTCTACGACCGCCTGGGCTTCATCGAGACCGCCTGACCCAGAGGCGGCGCTCAGTCGGCCACGAGGCGCGAGCCCCAGCCGCCGGGGGCGTACTCGCGCTGGCGGCGGACGACGTAGCGGCCCGGCGCGCAGCCGGACGCGCCGTGCTCGGGGTGCAGCAGGTAGACGGTCGCGGACGCCTCGAAGACGCCGATGGCCAGGCCGCCGGGCTCCGACACCTGCGTCGTCCAGCGGCAGGTGCCGGGGTCGGCGACCAGCGTGTGCGGGTTGCCGCCCGCCACGCCCCGCAGCAGCTCGACGCCCTCGGGCGGCACGTCCGTCCACGTGGCGTTCTGCCAGGCCGACAGGCCCGAGGTCTCGGCCAGGGGGACGACGATCAGATCGCCCTGCGCCTGGATCCCGTCGACGACGGGGATGCTCACCGACCGGTCGAGATGGTCGAGGACGGCGAGCCCGGTCTGCTGGGAGAGGGAGTCGAGAGTCACGCTTTCGAAGACCAAAGAGATCACCTTTCAGGTTCGGCGGACGAGTCGTGCGTACTGGTCGGCGGACAGCCCGTAGGTCCATCCGGCGGCGGCGAGCGGGTCGTCGAAGACGCCCGGGACGGCCAGCCCGTACCGGCGGCGGCTCCCGTCGCGCTCGACGGAGCCGTTGACGGCGAGCAGCACCCTGGCCTTCTCGCTCGGGTAGTCGGCCCCGAGGTCGTAGAGCCGCAGCTCCGAGCCGGGGTTGCCGGGATCCGGCGCGGCCGCGACGAGCCGCAGCCCGGCCCGGTCGATGTACTCGCCCCAGCCGATGTTCTCGACCGCGCACCGCCGGACCTCGATGTTGGGCTCCCGCGCGATCCGCTCGACGCTCGGATCCTCCGCCACCCAGGCCGGCACCCTCGTGCCGTGCCAGGCGTGCACGTCCCAGCCGTCGGCGTACCGGAGGGTGGGACCGTCCGAGCGGTGCAGGCGCACCTCGCCCTCGTCGCCCCAGACCTCCGTATGGATCTCGACGGGCCGCTCGGAGACGACGCAGACGTCCTCGCGCGGCCACCACCAGCCGCACGACCGGGCCGGCGTCGCCCACAGGTCGATCAGCCGGTTCTGCTCGGGTGTGAAGACCACACCGGACGTCCGGCGGACCGCGTCATAGTTCGCGCTCCAGGAGGCGCACAGGGCCCCGTGCCAGGCGGTCCCCCTCTCGACCCTCTCGTGGGGGGACCGGAGCGCCATCCGGATCGTGTTCCTGGCCGAGCCGACGATCGGCATCCTCACCAGCTGCGAGAGCATCGGGCCCAGCGACCGGGAATTCCGCAGGACCTGAGCCTCCAGTTGCACGGACAACCCGCCGATCAGACGGCGGAAGCGTGCCGGAAGGGGCCATTCGGAAAGCCGGTCCGCGCTCTCGGGGGCCCGCGGCCGGACGCCGGGAGGGACGGTCTCCAGGGCCGCCAGCGGCGACGGGACCCAGTGGAAACGGGGTGGATCGAGACCGATCAGCCGGTACAGCTCGGATATGGCCGCCTCGGCGGCCGGACGGTCGGCGGGCGCGGTGGAGAGCAGATGCCCGAGCCACTCCGCGCGGACGGCGGCAGCTTCCCGCTGCGCGTCGCCGCTCACCGGACGAGGGCGGCAGCGCCCCTTTCATTGATCATGCGCAGGATGGTGACACATCGCGCTCCGCCTGTCCATACCCGGGCCGCCCGGACGCGTCTGAGCGTCCTACGCGGTCCTGCCGGCGGGACGGCCGGGTCTAAGGCTGCACCCTCGTGTGACGCATTCCGCGACGGCCCCCGCCCGGCGGATCCCCGAACCCTTCCCGTGCCGGGACGTTCCTTTGGAGGCACCATGTCCGTGCTGATGATCACCGAGGCCGAGACGGCGCTCGCGCACCTGGAGCGGCTCACGGACGTCCTGCGCTCCGCCGGCTGGGCGGTCGAGGTCGCCGCGCCCGCCGACCGCCGTCCGACCGCGCACATCGCCGACCCGCGCCTGCCGCGGGTGAACGAGAGCGTCATCGCGGTGCGGGAACGTTCCGGCGACGGCTGGTCCTACTGCTACGGCTGGGGCGAGCGGATCGCGCCGTGCGCCGACCCGTCCGCCGCCGCCGCGGCCGTCGGGCGCGTGCTCGCCGCCCGCCGCGACAACTGAACCGCTCGGCGCACGCGGCCGTCCCCTGACCGATTCGGGGGGACGCCGCCGCCCGCTCCGGGGGCATGCTCGTGAACCACCGAGCCCGGACGCCGCCAGGCCCGCGGCGTCCGGCGCCCCGCACCACGGAGAGGAAGCGTCATGCGAACGCCCGTCCGCGCTCCCGTCCTGCTCGCCGCGTCCGCGCTCGCCGCGTCCGGCGCCGCGCTCGTCCCCGCCGCCCCGGCCCTCGCCCGGTCCGGGCCGCACGCGATCGTCGTGCGCGGGCCCGACAACGTCCACGACCGGGCCTTCCGGACCGCGAAGACCAAGGTCGTCGTGGTCCGCGACCACCACAGGACCTGGGTGTCCCTGCGGGTGTGGGGCATGCCGCGCGAGGCCGCCGGCCGGACGTTCGGCGCCCACGTCCACGTGAACCGGTGCGGGCCGAAGCCCGAGGACGCCGGGCCGCACTACCACGATCCCGACGCGCCGCCCGGAACGCCGATGCCGAAGAAGGAGATCTGGCTCGACGTCACCGTCCGCGCCGACGGGCGCGGCCACTCCCGCACGTCCGTGCCGTGGCGCGTCGCGGAGAAGGCCGCGGGATCGCTCGTCGTGCACGCCAAGCCCACGGACCCGAAGACGGGCGACGCGGGCGCACGGCTGTTCTGCACCACCGTCCCGTTCTGAGCCGCGGCTCCGGGTTCACCCCGACCCCGCCGCCGGCCCGGCCGGCGGCGAGGTCACGCCGACTTGCGGCTGCGGCTCTTGGCCGGCTCCTTCTTCTCGCCGGCCTTGGACGACGCCGTCTTGCGCGCGGCGGGCTTCTTCGCCGCCGTCCCCTTGCCGGACGCCGCCTTCCCCGTCTTCTCGCCACGGCTCTTCTTCGCCGCCTCGACGCTGGCGCGCAGCGCGCTGAGCAGGTCCGCGGCGGGCTCCTCCGCGCCCTCCTCGGCGGGCCGCGCCACCTCCCGCCCCTCGACCTTGGCGTCGATCACCGCCTGGAGCGCCTCCCGGTAGGCGTCCTTGTACTCGCCGGGGTCGAAGTCCCCCTCCATCGACTCGATCAGCGACGTCGCCATCGACAGCTCCTGCTTGCGGACCTCGATGTCCTCCTCCAGGAAGGGGAACTCCGGCGCGCGGACCTCGTCCGGCCACAGCATCGTCTCCAGGACGAACACGCCCTCGCGGACCCGCAGCGTCGCGAGCGACTCGCGCTGCCGCAGCGCCACCTTGACGATCGCGACCTGGCCGGAGCTCTCCAGCGCGTCCCGCAGCAGCACGTACGGCTTGGCGCCCTGCGCGTCGGGCTCCAGGTAGTAGGACTTCGCGAAGTAGATCGGGTCGACCTCCTCGCGCTCCACGAACTGCAGGACGTCGATGCGGCGGCTGGACGACAGCGGCAGGTCGGCGAAGTCCTCGTCGGTGAGGATGACCATCTCGCCGCTCGGCAGCTCGTAGCCCTTGGCGATGTCGGAGTAGGGGACCTCCTCGCCGTCGAGCGTGCACACCCGCTTGTACTTGATGCGCCCCCCGTCCTCCCGGTGCACCTGGTGGAAGGCGACGTCCCGCTGCTCGGTCGCCGAGTAGAGCTTCACCGGTATGGTCACCAGACCGAAGGAGATCGCGCCCTTCCAGATACTGCGCATGATCCGTCCTTACCCAGCACGTTCCTGCCCCTAGCGTCGCAACGTCGTTCGATTTGCGCCAGAAGGGCGTCGTGATCCTTTCCCCGTGCGGCGGGACGGGGTAAGACGGCGTTATGACCATGCCGTGGCCCGTCGAGCCGATGATGGCCTCCACCGGGGACCTCCCCTCCGACGGCGGGAAGTGGGGGCTGGAGCTGAAATGGGACGGCGTGCGCGTCCTGTCGCACGTCTCCGCCGACGGCGTCCGCGCCGCTGGACGGCGCGGCGGCGAGGTGGCGAGCCGCTACCCCGAGCTGTCCGCCCTCGCCGACCTGCTGCCCGACAGCGACGTCGTCCTGGACGGCGAGGTCGTCGCCTTCCAGGAGGGACGCCCCAGCTTCGAACGCCTCCAGCGCCGGATGCACGTCCAGCGCCCCGACCCCCGGCTGATCCGCGAGGTTCCCGTCCGCTACGTCGTGTTCGACGTCCTCTTCCTGGACGGGCACGTCCTGTACGACGTCCCCTACGCCGACCGCCGCTCGGTGCTGGCGGAGCTGGACCTCGCCGGCACCGGCCCCGTCGAGGTGCCCCCGTACCTGCACGGCGGTGACCAGACCCAGGTGGAGGAACTGCTCGCCTTCACCCGCGAGCAGCAGATGGAGGGCCTGCTCGCCAAGCGCCTCGACTCGCCGTACCGTCCGGGGCGCCGCGTCGACTTCTGGCGCAAGGTGAAGAACTTCATGACGCGCGAGGTCGTCGTCTGCGGCTGGAAGCCCGGGAAGGGCCGGCGCGAGGGCGGCGTGGGCTCGCTGCTGCTGGGCGAGTACGACATGAAGGGCCTGCTCGGTTTCGTCGGGCACGTGGGCACGGGTTTCAGCGACCGCGCCCTGGACGAGCTGTACGAGACGCTGTGGCCGCTGCGCCGTTCGACGAGCCCCTACGACGAGCCCGTTCCGCGCGAGTTCGCCCGCGACGCCCAGTGGGTTGAGCCCCGGCTCGTCGGGGAGGTCGCCTACAGTGCCCGGACCAGGGACGGCCGCCTCCGCTTCCCGTCCTGGCGGGGCCTGCGTGACGACAAGGACCCCCTGGAGGTCACGAGTGAGCAGTAAGAGGACCGCCGTCGACGTGGACGGCCGTCAGCTCTCCCTCTCCAACCTCGACAAGAACCTGTACCCGGAGTTCACCAAGGGCGAGGTCATCGACTACTACGCCCGCATCGCCCCGGTCATGCTCCCCCACCTGCAGGACCGCCCCGCGACCCGCATCCGCTGGCCGGACGGCGTCGACGGCGGCAAGTTCTTCGAGAAGAACGCCCCCTCCCACACCCCGGACTGGGTCCGCACGGCGACGATCCCCACCCCCGGCAGCTCCAAGGGCCGCGACACCCTCGACTTCGTCGTCGTCGACGACCTGCCCACGCTCGTGTGGTGCGCGAACCTCGCCGCGCTGGAACTGCACGTCCCGCAGTGGAAGGTCGGTCCGCGCGGCAAGGTGCACACCCCCGACCTGGTGGTCTTCGACCTGGACCCGGGCCCGCCCGCCACGATCGTGGAGGCGTGCGAGGTCGCCGCCCTGCTGCGCGACGTGCTCGCCGAGGACGGCCTGGAGTCCTACCCGAAGACGAGCGGCAAGAAGGGCCTGCACCTGTACGTCCCGATCGAGGAGCCGAAGGAGGCCGAACGGACGTCGGAGTACGCCAAGGCCGCCGCGCAGCGCCTGGCCGACGAGAACCCGAAGCTGGTCGTCGCCAAGATGGAGCGGCGGCTGCGCAAGGACAAGGTCTTCGTCGACTGGAGCCAGAACAACCCGGCCAAGACGACCGTCGCGCCCTACTCGCTGCGCGCCGGGAACCGCCCGTCGGTGTCGACGCCCATCACCTGGGACGAGCTGGAGTCGTGCGGGGACGCCGCCGACCTCGTCTTCGGCCCCGAGGACGTCCTCGCCCGGGTGGACGAGCACGGCGACCTCCTGGAACCGCTGCTGAAGGACCACCGGCCCCTGCCCTGAGCGACATCGGCGATCTCGGGTGCCCTATGTGTTCGAATCGGCACTCTCCGGGACCGCGGTCCGTCACCATGGTGCCTGGGGACACCACGGGTGGAAGGAAGAGACCGTTGTCGCACAACCATCACTACGACGCCGTGGTGCTGGGCGGGGGAACCGCGGGGGAGCTGGTCGCGACCGGCCTCGCCCGCGCGGGAAGGGACGTCGCGCTCGTCGAGAACCGCCTCGTCGGCGGGGAGTCGCCGTACTTCGCCTGCGTCCCGTCCAAGTCGCTGCTGCTGTCGGCCCGCCGCGGCGAGACCTGGGAGATGGCCCTCGCCCGCCGGGACGCGCTGGCCGGGAACCGGGGCGACGACCCCGCCGTCGCCCGGATGGCCGAGGACGGCGTGACCGTCCTGCGCGGCCGGGGGCAGGTCCTCGACCACGGCCGGATCGAGGTGGACGGCGCCGTCCACGGCTTCGGCGACCTCGTCGTCTGCACCGGCAGCGAGCCGGTCATCCCGCCCGTCGAGGGGCTCGCCGACGTGCCGCTGTGGACGAGCGCCGAGGCCCTGTCGGTCCCCGACCTGCCGCGCCGGCTGGTGATCCTCGGCGGCGGCCCGGTCGGCTGCGAGCTGGCGCAGGTGTACGCGGCGTTCGGCTCCCAGGTCGCGGTCGTCGAGGCGTCCGGGCGGCTGCTGACCGCGGAGGCGCCGTTCGCCGGCGAGGTGCTCGCGGACGCCCTGCGCCGGATGGGCGTCGACCTGCGGCTCGGCACCGCCGTCGCCGACGCCGAGCGCAAGGACGTCGGGCTGCGGCTGTGGCTGACCGACGGCGGCACCCTCGACGCCGACCGCGTCCTCGCCGCCGCCGGGCGCCGCCCCCGCGTGGAGGGCCTCGGGCTGGAGAACCTCGGCATCGACGTCACCCCCGGCCAGGGGATCCCCGTGGACGAGACGTGCCGGGTGCCGTGCGAAGCGGGCGGCGTGTGGGCGGCGGGCGACGTCACCGGCGTCGCTGGCCAGCCGGATCGTCCCTCGAAGCCGATGACGACGAGGCTGCGCGAGGGGTGGAAGCCG
>NZ_JBEZJP010000348.1:0-9211 GCF_040653175.1 Actinomadura sp. NPDC048032 | reverse complement strand
ATCTTGGCTTGGGCTTCGGCGAGTTGGGCTTCTAGGGCGGTTTCGTCGGCGGTGGGGAGGGAGGTAGCGCTCGGTTGTGGAGATCTTGCAGTGGCCAGCAGCAGTGGGGCCAGCAGCAGGCGCAGCAGCCGGGCTACGGCCAGCAGCAGCAGGGCTACGGCCAGGGCGGCGAGCAGCAGGGCTACGGTCAGCAGCAGTACGGCGAGCAGGGCCAGCAGCAGGGCCAGCAATACGGGCAGCAGCAGTACGGCCAGCAGCAGCAGGGCTACGGCGAACAGCAGGGCTATGGTCAGCAGCAGTTCGGCCAGCCCGGCGGCGAGCAGGGCCAGCAGCAGGGCCAGCAGTTCGGTCAGCAGCAGTACGGTCAGCAAGGCCAGCACGGTCAGCAAGGCCAGCACGGTCAGCCCCAGCAGTACGGTCAGCAGGGGCAGTACGGCCAACCGTCCACCTACGGCGGCGAAGAGAGCAAGGGCGGCAAGAACACGCTCCTGATGGTCGGCGGCGCCGTCGCGGCCGTGGTGATCATCGTCGTGCTGGTGGTCGCCTTCGTCCTGTAGGACGCGAAACTCCCAGAACGCGAGACGGCCGGGACGCAAAAGCTGCTCCACGACTTCCCCAAAAGTGGGAACGTGGGTCACAATGCAGCAGAGGCGCCCCGGCCGTCGACGACCCGGGCCCCGCGATCCCGTGCGACGCCAGGTTCGAGCGAGGCGAGAACCTGAACGCGCGGCGCGCCGCCAGGCGAGACGAAGCGATGCGGCGCCGCGACGAGCACGGCTCTTCTCCTCGCTTTGCACTTTGGCGGAGCGGTCGGTAACCTCTTCACTTGTGCCCGCTGTGTGCGGGCCGCTATGCGTGCGTGTCGGCGAGGCCGGTTGGCCGGCCCCAGCGCGCCGCATCTACTCCCCGGCTTGATTCGGCCCAGTTAGGGCCGGGCGGTCTGTGTCGGTTTCGCGCGGTTGAATTTCCGTGGGGCGGCGACACGCCCGACCGCGTGGGTCGGAGAGGTCGGGAAACCGGCAGGTCACAGCCTCACCTGAGGTGGTGATTGCAGCAATAGGACTTACCGGCTCGGTACGAGGAAGACGGAGACGCGGTGCCCACGATCCAGCAGCTGGTCCGCAAGGGCCGCCAGGACAAGGTGACCAAGAACAAGACGCCCGCGCTCAAGGGCAGCCCCCAGCGCCGGGGCGTCTGCACGCGCGTCTACACCACGACGCCAAAGAAGCCGAACTCCGCGCTCCGGAAGGTCGCCCGTGTCCGGCTGACCAGCGGGATCGAGGTCACGGCCTACATCCCCGGCGTCGGCCACAACCTGCAGGAGCACTCGATCGTGCTCGTGCGCGGCGGCCGTGTGAAGGACCTCCCCGGCGTTCGGTACAAGATCATCCGCGGTTCCCTCGACACCCAGGGCGTCCGGAACCGCAAGCAAGGGCGCAGCCACTACGGCGCGAAGAAGGAGAAGAGCTGATGCCGCGCAAGGGCCCCGCTGGCAAGCGCCAGCTGATCGCTGACCCGGTGTACAACTCGCCGCTGGTCACCGCGCTCATCAACAAGGTTCTGCTGGACGGCAAGCGCTCCATCGCGCAGAGCATCGTGTACGACGCCCTGGAGGGCGCCCGCGAGAAGACCGGCAATGACCCGGTCGTCACGCTCAAGCGCGCGCTCGACAACGTCAAGCCCACTCTGGAGGTGCGCAGCCGCCGCGTCGGTGGCGCGACCTACCAGGTCCCCGTCGAGGTCCGGCCGGCGCGCAGCACCACCCTCGCGCTGCGCTGGCTGCTGCTCTACGCCCGGCAGCGGCGTGAGAAGACCATGATGGAGCGGCTGATGAACGAGCTGCTCGACGCGAGCAACGGCCTCGGCGCGTCTGTCAAGAAGCGCGAGGACACGCACAAGATGGCGGAGTCCAACAAGGCCTTCGCCCACTACCGCTGGTAATCCCGGCGGATCTGCAACGACGAGAGACGACGCGAGGACGGCAGTGGCTACCAAAACCGGTGTAGACCTGGCCAAGGTCCGCAACATCGGGATCATGGCCCATATCGACGCGGGCAAGACCACCACGACCGAGCGCATCCTCTACTACACGGGGATGAGCTACAAGATCGGTGAAGTGCACGACGGCGCCGCCACCATGGACTGGATGGAACAGGAGCAGGAGCGGGGGATCACCATCACCTCCGCCGCCACCACCTGCGAGTGGCCCGTCGACGACGTCAAGCACACGATCAACATCATCGACACCCCCGGCCACGTCGACTTCACCATCGAGGTGGAGCGCAACCTGCGGGTGCTCGACGGTGCGGTGGCGGTGTTCGACGGGGTCGCCGGTGTGGAGCCCCAGTCCGAGACGGTGTGGCGCCAGGCCGACCGGTACGGCGTGCCGCGCATGTGCTTCGTCAACAAGCTCGACCGGGTCGGCGCGGAGTTCCACCGCTGCGTCGACATGATCGAGAACCGGCTCAACGCGACGCCGCTGGTGCTGCAGCTCCCGATCGGCGCCGAGGCCGACTTCAAGGGCGTCATCGACCTCGTCCGGATGAAGGCCCTCCTGTGGAACGAGGAGGCCAAGCTCGGCGAGATGTACGACACCCTCGACATCCCCGAGTCGCACGCCGAGACGGCCCGCGAGTGGCACGACAAGCTCGTCGAGACCCTCGCGGAGAACGACGACGAGATCATGGAGCTGTACCTGGAGGGCAACGAGCCCACCGTGGAGCAGCTGCACGACGGCATCCGGCGCGCGACGATCGCCGCGAAGCTCACCCCGGTGACCTGCGGCACGGCCTTCAAGAACAAGGGCGTGCAGCCGCTGCTGGACGCGATCGTCCGCTACCTGCCGTCGCCGCTGGACGTGGAGGCCATCGAGGGCCACGCCGTCCGCGACGAGGAGAAGGTCCTCATCCGCAAGCCGAGCGAGGACGAGCCGTTCTCCGCGCTCGCGTTCAAGATCGCGAGCGACCCGCACCTGGGCAAGCTCACCTTCGTGCGCGTCTACTCCGGTGTCCTGGAGTCCGGCGCGAACGTGATGAACTCCGTCAAGGAGCGCAAGGAGCGCATCGGCAAGATCTACCGGATGCACGCCAACAAGCGCACCGAGATCGAGCGCGCGGGCGCCGGCGACATCGTCGCGGTGATGGGTCTCAAGCAGACCACCACCGGTGAGACGCTGTGCGACGACAAGAACCCGATCGTGCTGGAGTCGATGAACTTCCCGGCGCCGGTGATCCACGTCGCGATCGAGCCGAAGACCAAGGCCGACCAGCAGAAGCTGGGCACCGCCATCCAGCGGCTGGCCGAGGAGGACCCCTCCTTCCAGGTCCGCACGGAGGAGGACACCGGCCAGACCGTCATCTCGGGCATGGGCGAGCTCCACCTGGAGATCCTCGTCGACCGGATGAAGCGGGAGTTCAAGGTCGACGCCAACGTCGGCAAGCCGCAGGTCGCCTACCGCGAGACGATCACTCGCAAGGTCGAGAAGGTCGAGTACACCCACAAGAAGCAGACGGGTGGCTCGGGCCAGTTCGGCCGCGTGATCATCGACCTGGAGCCGCTCGGCGGCGGGTCGGACGGCTACGAGTTCGAGAACAAGGTCACCGGCGGCCGCATCCCGCGGGAGTACATCCCCTCGGTCGACACGGGCTGCCAGGAGGCCGCGGAGTTCGGGGTCCTCGCCGGCTACCCGATGGTGGGAGTCAAGGTCACCCTGCAGGACGGCGCCTACCACGAGGTCGACTCGTCGGAGATGGCGTTCAAGGTCGCCGGTTCCATGGCGTTCAAGGAGGCCGCCCGCAAGGCGTCCCCCACGCTGCTGGAGCCGATGATGTCCGTCGAGGTCACCACGCCCGAGGACAACATGGGCGACGTGATCGGCGACCTCAACAGCCGTCGCGGTCAGGTCCAGTCCATGGACGAGCGGCATGGCATGCGCGTCATCAAGGCGCTCGTGCCTCTGTCCGAGATGTTCGGCTACGTGGGTGATCTGCGCAGCAAGACCCAGGGCCGGGCTGTCTTCACCATGCAGTTCGACTCCTACGCCGAGGTTCCCGGGAACGTCGCGCAGGAGATCATCGCCAAGGCGCGGGGCGAGTAAGCACCCGGGCCTGCCCACAGATCACCAAGACGTAAACGAAGCGGTCGTCTAGGCGGCCGAGGATCGCAACAAGGAGCAACCAGTGGCGAAGGCCAAGTTCGAGCGGACGAAGCCGCACGTGAACATCGGCACCATTGGACACATCGACCACGGTAAGACCACCCTTACCGCGGCGATCACCAAGGTGCTCCACGACAAGTACCCGGACCTCAACCCCTTCACGCCGTTCGAGGACATCGACAAGGCGCCGGAGGAGCGCGAGCGCGGCATCACGATCTCGATCGCGCACGTCGAGTACCAGACCGAGGCCCGGCACTACGCGCACGTGGACTGCCCGGGGCACGCCGACTACATCAAGAACATGATCACCGGTGCGGCGCAGATGGACGGCGCCATCCTGGTGGTCGCCGCCACCGACGGCCCGATGCCGCAGACCAAGGAGCACGTGCTCCTGGCCCGCCAGGTCGGCGTCCCCTACATCGTCGTCGCCCTGAACAAGTGCGACATGGTGGACGACGAGGAGATCCTGGAGCTCGTCGAGCTCGAGGTCCGCGAGCTGCTGTCGGAGTACGAGTTCCCGGGCGACGACGTCCCGGTCGTGCGCGTCTCCGCCTTCCAGGCGCTGCAGGGCGACGAGAAGTGGTCCGCGTCGATCGTCGAGCTGATGGACGCCGTCGACGAGAACGTGCCGGAGCCGGTGCGTGACACCGAGAAGCCGTTCCTGATGCCGATCGAGGACGTCTTCTCGATCACCGGCCGCGGCACCGTCGTGACCGGCCGCATCGAGCGCGGTGTCGTGAACGTCAACGAGACCGTCGACATCATCGGCATCAAGCCGGAGTCCACCTCGACCACCGTCACCGGCGTCGAGATGTTCCGCAAGCTGCTCGACCAGGGCCAGGCGGGCGACAACGTCGGCCTGCTCCTGCGCGGCATCAAGCGCGAGGACGTCGAGCGCGGCCAGTGTGTCATCAAGCCGGGCACGAACACCCCGCACACCGAGTTCGAGGCGCAGGTCTACATCCTGTCCAAGGACGAGGGCGGCCGGCACACGCCGTTCTTCAACAACTACCGCCCGCAGTTCTACTTCCGGACCACGGACGTCACCGGCGTGGTGAACCTCCCCGAGGGCACCGAGATGGTCATGCCGGGCGACAACACCGAGATGCGCGTCGAGCTGATCCAGCCCGTCGCCATGGAGGAGGGCCTGAAGTTCGCCATCCGCGAGGGTGGCCGGACGGTCGGCGCCGGTCGCGTCACCAAGGTCATCAAGTAGCACCTCTCGTCACACGGCGGCCCGGTCGTCGGGCAACCCCAACCGGGCCGCCGTGTCACGACCACTGAAGTAAACAGCGGCACTACAGCAAAGGACACCGAGGCCACCATGGCGGGACAGAAGATCCGCATCCGGCTCAAGGCCTACGACCACGAGGTCATCGACACCTCCGCGAAGAAGATCGTTGAGACGGTGACGCGGACGGGCGCCAAGGTCGCGGGCCCGGTGCCGCTGCCGACCGAGAAGAACGTGTACTGCGTCATCCGCTCGCCGCACAAGTACAAGGACAGCCGCGAGCACTTCGAGATGCGCACGCACAAGCGGTTGATCGACATCATCGACCCGACGCCCAAGACGGTCGACTCGCTGATGCGACTCGACCTTCCGGCCGGCGTTGACATCGAGATCAAGCTCTAAGGGACGCACCGAGAGATGAGTACGCAGAGGAAGGGCGTCCTGGGCGAGAAGCTCGGCATGACCCAGGTCTTCGACGATGAGGGCCGGATCGTTCCGGTGACCGTCGTCCAGGCCGGGCCGTGTGTCGTCACCCAGCTCAAGAGCCAGGAGAAGGACGGCTACACCGCCGTCCAGATCGGGTTCGGGCAGATCGACCCGCGCAAGGTGAACAAGCCGAGCACGGGTCACTTCGAGAAGGCCGGCGTCACGCCGCGCCGCTACCTCGTCGAACTGCGGGCCGACGACACCACCGAGTTCGAACTCGGCCAGGAGATCACCGCCAGCGTCTTCGAGGCCGGCCAGAAGATCGACGTTACCGGGACGAGCAAGGGCAAGGGCACCGCCGGTGTCATGAAGCGCCACGGCTTCAAGGGCCTCGGCGCCTCGCACGGCACCCAGCGCAAGCACCGCTCGCCGGGTTCGATCGGCGGCTGCGCGACCCCGGGTCGCGTCTTCAAGGGCCTCCGCATGGCGGGACGGCACGGCAACGCCCGTACCACCGTGCAGAACCTGACCGTCCACGCCATCGACGCGGAGAAGAACCTGCTGCTCATCAAGGGCGCGGTTCCCGGTCCCAACGGCGGCGTGGTGCTGGTCCGCGACGCAGTGAAGGGAGCGGGCAAGTGACTTCGAAGCTCGACATCGAACTGCCCGCCGAGGTCTTCGACGCGAAGACCAGCGTGCCGCTGATCCACCAGGTCGTGGTGGCGCAGCTGGCCGCGGCGCGCCAGGGCACGCACGCCACCAAGACCCGGGGCGAGGTCTCCGGCGGTGGCAAGAAGCCGTACCGGCAGAAGGGCACCGGCCGCGCCCGTCAGGGCTCGACCCGCGCGCCCCAGTTCGCCGGCGGCGGCGTCGTCCACGGCCCGCAGCCGCGGGACTACTCGCAGCGGACGCCCAAGAAGATGAAGGCCGCCGCGCTGCGCGGGGCCCTGTCCGACCGCGCCCGGTTCGGCCGGGTGCACGTGGTCGACGGCCTCATCGAGGGCGACACCCCGAAGACGAAGACGGCGCTGAAGGCGCTGCGCGACATCACCGCGGCCAAGCGCGTCCTGCTGGTCCTGGACCGCGAGGACGACGTGACCTGGAAGAGCCTGCGCAACGAGCCGAGCGTGCACGTGATCGTCTCCGACCAGCTCAACACGTACGACGTGCTGGTGAACGACGACGTCGTCTTCACGAAGACGGCGTACGACGAGTTCGTCTCGCGCGCGAAGAAGAAGTGAGGAGGGTCGCACATGAACAAGATCGCTGACCCCCGCGACATCATCATCGCGCCGGTCGTCTCGGAGAAGAGCTACGGGCTGCTGGACGAGAACAAGTACACGTTCGTCGTCCGCCCGGACGCCAACAAGACCCAGATCAAGCAGGCGGTCGAGTCGGTGTTCGGCGTCAAGGTGACGAGCGTGAACACGATCAACCGGCAGGGCAAGCGCAAGCGCACCCGGTTCGGCTACGGCAAGCGCAAGGACACCAAGCGCGCCATCGTCAGCCTGGCCGAGGGCGAGCGGATCGACATCTTCGGCGGCCCGGCCTAGACAGGCCAGGTCGTCCCGAAGACAGACAAGGGATGAACGAAAAAGATGGGCATCCGTAATTACAAGCCGACGACTCCGGGTCGTCGCGGGTCCAGCGTGGCCGACTTCGTCGAGGTCACGCGCCGCGAGCCCGAGAAGTCGCTGCTGCGTCCGCTCCCCAAGAAGGGCGGCCGCAACAACCACGGCCGCATCACGACCCGGCACCAGGGCGGCGGGCACAAGCGCGCGTACCGCGTGATCGACTTCCGCCGGCACGACAAGGACGGCGTCCCGGCCAAGGTCGCGCACATCGAGTACGACCCGAACCGCACCGCGCGGATCGCGCTGCTGCACTACGCGGACGGCGAGAAGCGCTACATCCTCGCCCCGCGCGGTCTGCGCCAGGGCGACCGGGTGGAGAACGGGCCGGGCGCGGACATCAAGCCGGGCAACTGCCTTCCGCTGCGCAACATCCCGACCGGTACGGTCGTGCACGCCATCGAGCTGCGCCCCGGCGGCGGCGCCAAGATCGCCCGCAGCGCGGGCGCCGGCGTCCAGCTGCTGGCCAAGGAGGGCAAGTACGCCACGCTGCGTATGCCCTCCGGCGAGATGCGGATGGTGGACGTGCGCTGCCGCGCCACGGTCGGCGAGGTCGGCAACGCCGAGCAGTCGAACATCAACTGGGGCAAGGCCGGCCGCATGCGGTGGAAGGGCAAGCGCCCGACCGTCCGCGGCGTGGCCATGAACCCGATCGACCACCCGCACGGTGGTGGTGAGGGCAAGACCTCCGGTGGCCGGCACCCGGTCAACCCGGCCGGCAAGAAGGAAGGCCGCACTCGCCAGGCGAACAAGTCGAGCGACCGGCTGATCGTCCGTCGTCGCAGCAAGAAGAAGCGGTAGGAGTCGCTCGCTATGCCACGTAGCCTGAAGAAGGGCCCGTTCGTGGACGACCACCTCATCAAGAAGGTGGACGTGCAGAACGAGAAGGGCACCAAGAACGTCATCAAGACGTGGTCGCGGCGCTCCATGATCGTGCCGGACATGATCGGTCACACGATCGCCGTGCACGACGGCCGCAAGCACGTCCCGGTGTTCATCACCGACTCGATGGTGGGACACAAGCTCGGCGAGTTCGCGCCGACGCGGACGTTCCGCAGCCACGTCAAGGAAGACCGCCGCAGCCGCCGAGGCTGAGCAGGCAGAGCAGTTAGCACGTAGGAGAGAGGGAACAGCGATGGAAGCCAGGGCCCAGGCGCGGTTCATCCGCGTCACGCCCAGGAAGGCCCGCCGCGTGGTGGACCTCATCCGCGGCCTGCCTGCCGCGGAGGCTCAGGCGGTGCTGCGGTTCGCCCCCCAGGCTGCGAGTGAGCCGGTGGGCAAGGTGCTGGCGAGTGCCATCGCCAACGCCGAGCACAACTTCAAGCTCGACTCGGGGACGCTCGTCGTCAGTCGCGCGTGGGTGGACGAGGGGCCGACGCTGAAGCGTTTCCGCCCCCGCGCCCAGGGCCGGGCTTACCGCATCAACAAGCGCACGAGCCACATCACCGTGGTCGTGGAGTCGCGAGACGACGCTGTGGCCGCGTCCGGCGGCGGTAAGAAGACGAGGAGGGCCCGGTAGTGGGTCAGAAGATCAACCCGCACGGGTTCCGGCTCGGCATCACCACCGACCACAAGTCCGTGTGGTTCGCCGACAAGCTCTACAAGGACTACGTCAAGGAAGACGTCCAGATCCGGCGCATGCTGCAGAAGGGCATGGACCGGGCGGGCATCTCCAAGGTGGAGATCGAGCGGACCCGTGACCGTGTCGAGGGAGAACATGCTCGCGTACCAGCCGGGGAACGCCGCGAAGGTCGCGCCGCCCGCCAC
>NZ_JBEZJP010000347.1:0-9236 GCF_040653175.1 Actinomadura sp. NPDC048032 | reverse complement strand
GCGACCTGCTCGGCCAGGGCGCCGCGAACGCCGACAGGGCGCGGCGGACGAGCGGGCGGGTGAACGGCAGCACGAACACGAGCCCCACCAGGTCGGTGACGAAGCCGGGGACCAGCAGCAGCACGCCGCCGGCCATGACCAGCGCCGCGTCCGCGACCTCCCGGTCGGGCAGCACCCCGCGCCGCGCCGTCTCCTGCAGGGCCCGCCACGCGCGGCGGCCCTCCCGGCGGACGATCCACGCGCCCAGCGCGGTCTCGGCGATCAGCAGGCCGACGGTGGGCCAGGCGCCGATCACCTCGCCGACCTGGATCAGTACGAAGATCTCCAGGACCGGCACCAGCAGGAACGCCAGGACGATCAGCAGCGGCAGCATGGCTCCATCTTCGGGGTCGTCGAAAACCTCTCCCTAGGTTCAACGCCGGGAAGGCCCCGTTCGTTTCCCCGCACGCCCCCGGGCGCGCCTCAGCCCGGGTCGCGGATCTTGCCGATGCGGTCGCTCATCCCCCACTGGGTGATGCGCAGCGCCGCCTCGGCCATCACGTCCCGGCTCATCTTGCTGGTCCCGTGGACGCGCTCGACGAAGGTGATCGGCACCTCGACCACGCGCAGCCCCTGCCGCAGGGCCCGCAGCGCCAGGTCGATCTGGAAGCAGTAGCCGCGCGAGTCGACCCCCTCCAGCCCGATCTTCTCCAGCGTCGCGGCGCGGAAGGCGCGGTAGCCGCCGGTGGAGTCGTGCAGCGGGATGCCGAGCATCACGCGGGCGTAGGTGTTGGCGCCGCGCGACAGCGCCTCGCGCCGCTTCGGCCAGTTGCGGACCTTGCCGCCGGGCACCCAGCGGGCGCCGATGACCAGGTCGGCGTCCTCCAGGGCCGACAGCAGCCGCGGCAGCTCCTCGGGCTGGTGGGAGCCGTCGGCGTCCATCTCGACCATCACGTCGTAGCCCTGCTCGGCGGCCCACCGGAACCCGGCGATGTAGGCGGGGCCGAGGCCCTCCTTGCCCTGCCGGTGCAGCACCTTGATCTGCTCGTCCGCGGCCGCCATCGCGTCGGCGGCCTCGCCGGTCCCGTCGGGGCTGGCGTCGTCCACGACGAGGACGTCCACCGACGGGACGGCCTCGCGCACCCGCCCGGCGATGCGCTCGATGTTGTCCCGCTCGTTGTACGTCGGGATGATCACGAGCACCCGGCCGAGCCCGGCTGGGATCTCCATCGGCGTCAATTCCCCTCGTTCTTCCTGGCTGTCCATGCCGCCGCGCAGACCGCGCCGAGCCCGAGCAGCGCCAGCGCCCACTCCGGCGCCTCCCCCAGCCGGTCCGACGCCGTCCGCGCCGTCCGCGCCGGGACGGACGCGACCTGGACGGCCGGGACGAACTCCCGGGACCGGTCGACCATGCGGCCGTCGGGGGCGACGATGGCGCTGATCCCGCTCGTCGCGGCTACCAAGATCGTACGGCCATGTTCGACCGCGCGCAGCCGCGACATGGCGATCTGCTGGGGCGGCAGGCTCGTCTTGCCGTAGGTGGCGTTGTTGGTCTGCACGACCAGCAGATTCCCGCGCGCGACGTCGCGAACCTCCTTGTCGTAGGCGACCTCGAAGCAGATCACGTCGCCGATGTCCACCGGCCCGAGCCTCATCACGCCGGAGCGGTCGCCCTTGGCGAAGTCGCGCGGGATCCGCTCGAACCGGGTGATCAGCTTGGTCAGGACGTCGCGGAACGGCAGGTACTCGCCGAACGGGACGGGGTGCCGCTTGACGTAGTAGTCGCCCGGGCCGGTCCGCGGGTCCCAGACGATGCCGCGGTTCTCGACCTTCTTCCCGTCGGGGGTGTCGGTGAGGGCGCCGACGAGGACGGGGACGCCGATGTCCTTCACCGCGCCGTCGATGGCGTTGTAGGCGTCGGGCTCGGTGTAGGGGTCGAGGTCGCTGGCGTTCTCCGGCCACACCACCAGCTCCGGCTTGGCGACCCGCCCGGCGCGGACCCGCTCGGCCAGCTCGTGGGTGGCCTTGACGTGGTTGTCCAGCACGGCCTTGCGCTGGCCGAGGAAGTCCAGGCCGAGGCGCGGCACGTTGCCCTGGACGACCGCGACGGTGACCGGGCGGCCGTCGGCGGGCGTGGGGATCAGCAGCCCTCCGCCGACGACGGCGCCGACCGCGGCCAGGCAGACCGCCGCGGGGAGCAGCGCCCGGCGGGTGCTGGGCCGCTCCCCGACGTCTCCGTCTCCGCCCCCGCCCCCGTCCCCGTCCCGGGAGGCCTTGGACCGGGCGCGGAGGACGGCCACGGCGGCGCAGGCGAGGAGGCCGCCGAGCAGGGCCGTCAGGAACGTGACCAGGGGCGCCCCGCCGAAGGACGCGTAGGGGGTGAGGGGCGTGGCGGTCTGGCTGAAGGCCAGCCGCGCCCAGGGGAACCCTCCGAAGGGGACGCGGCCGCGGATCAGCTCCTCGCCGACCCACAGCGCGGCCGTCCAGACGGGCCAGCCGGGCAGCCGGGTGACCACCGCGATCCCCGCGCCCAGCGGCAGGAAGTAGGCGGCCTCGACGAGGCTGAGGATGATCCAGCCGTCCGGGCCGACGCGGGAGATCCCCTCCAGCGCGGGGACGAAGAACGCGGCGCCGGCGAGGAACGCGAGCCAGGCGCCGGTGCGAGGGGAACGGCCGATCAGCGCGAGGGTCAGCAGCGCGACGCCCGCCGGCGCGAGGGGCGTGAGGTCGAACGGGGGGAAGGCCGGCCACATCAGCAGCCCGGCCGCCACGGCCAGCAGCGTGCGAGGCCAGCCCGCGCGGCCGCCGGAGCGCAGGCCGCGGCGCAGGCGGCCGAGCCGCCCGCTCGGCGCCCCGGCGCCGGGCTCGCCGCCCGGGCCGTCGCCCGGCCCCGCCGCCGGCGACCGGTCCGGGAGGGTCTCCTGGGCCACGTCCCACCTCGTTCACTCTGGGTCTCTGCCGGAACGCTACCGGCCCCGGGCGTCCGCGGCGACCATGGGCCCAGGTCGCGGCGGAAAAGGGCGGCTCACCTGGTGCGGAGCCGAGGAGGGGGACGGGGCCGGTCACAGAGCTGATCGGGGCCGGCACGGGGGCCGGACACGGAGGAGGGCCCGCGACATCCGTCGGGCCGGAGTCGTCCCACAGGCGGTGAGAACGAGGCTCCGTTTTCTACTGGATGTCCGGGCCCTTCCCGGGTCCAACCCCCCGCACGATCGGACGGCTCCGCCCGGACACGGCCGCGGATCACCGCGCTGGCTCGGGCGGGCACGGTGGCGACCACTGGCGTGATCCCCGTCCCCGTCGCGGCGCGGCGCCCGGCGGCCCCTCGGGCGGCCGATCGGTGAGTCCCGTGCTGGACTGCAGCAAAACTACCGGCTTCCGCCACCTTGTCAACCGCCGCATGTTCTGCGGCTACTCCGTGTTAACCCAGCTCAAAACCATGATCAGGGCGTTCGGCGATTTCGCCGAACGCCCTGCACGCGATCACGTGGGCGCCGGTCAGCCTCCCGGGGCCGAGACCACGACGGTCCCGGTCGCGGTGACCGCGACGATCGGCTCGGCCAGCGCCTCGGCCGCCGACTCGCCCTTGTCGGGACGGCCCCGGCATACCACGCGGGCCTCGAAGTCCATCACGCGGCTGCGGGTGCCGGCGCGGGCCAGCACGGCGGTGGTCTCCAGGACGTCCCCGGCCCGGACGGGCGCGCGGAACTGCACGTCGGAGTAGGAGGCGAACAGGCCCTCGTCGCCGTCGGTGCGGACGCACAGCTCCGTGGCGACGTCCCCGAACAGCCCCAGCACGTAGGCGCCGTCGACCAGGTCGCCGGCGTAGTGGGCGTGCGAGTAGGGGATGTAGCGGCGGTGGGTGACGGTCAGTCCCTCACGGGGGTCGCTCACTCTTCCTCCATCGTCGTGGGGCGGTGCTCGCCGGGCAGCAGGGCGTGCACGAGGTAGCTGGCGACCTCGGCGGGCGTCGTGCCCTTGCCGAAGATGCGGTCGACGCCGAGATCGGCCTCGGTGACGGTGTCGAAGCGGGGGCCGCCGACGACCAGGAGGGGCCGCCCCATGCCCCCGGCCACCGCCGTCGGGTACTCGGCGTGGAACGCCGCCGCCATCTGCTTGGTGTTGTGCAGGTGGGCGTTGCGCTGGGTGACGACCTGCGACACCAGGACCGCGTCGGCGTTCTCCGCCTTGGCGCGCTCCACCAGCTCCTCGACCGTGACCTGGGCGCCCATGTTGACGACCTGGATCTCCCGGTAGTACTCCAGGCCCTTCTCCCCCGCGAAGCCCTTCACGTTGAGGATCGCGTCGATCCCGACGGTGTGCGCGTCGGTGCCGATACAGGCCCCGACGACCACCAGCCGCCGGTTCAGCGCCTCGCGGATCGCCAGGTTCACCTCCTGGGACGACAGCAGCGGGTAGGCGCGCTCCTCCGGGACGGGGATGGAGGCGTAGTCGATGAGGTGCCGCACCTTGCCGTACACGATGAAGAAGGTGAAGTGGGGCCCCATGGGCTTGGCGTGGACGACGCTGGCCGGGTCCAGGCCCATCTTCCCCGCGAGCTGCAGCGCGGCCGCCTCGGCGCGCTTGCCGGCCGGGACGGGAAGGGTGAACGACATCTGCACCATGCCGTCGCCGGTGGTGTCGCCGTAGGGGCGGATCACCTGCCGGGTGTCGGCGGGCTCGGCGGGGGCCTGGGTCCCGGTACCGGTTCCGGGGCTCTCGACCGTCATGCGGGCACCTCCTGGTCGGCGGCGGTGGATCGGGCGGCGTGCGGGTCCTCGGTGTCGAGGATCTCGATGGCGGGGTTGAAGTAGCCGTCGGCGCGCGGGACGACGCCGTCCAGGCCCTTGCCCCCGTCGGCGGGACGGCGGGTGACGCCGAACGTGCCCTCGGCGATCGCGTCGAGCAGCCCGTCGTCGGCGATGCGCTCCAGCAGCTCCACCGACTCCGACAGCACCTGCTTGGCGCGCTGGACGAGCATCCCGTCCGGGCGGGGCATGAAGTCCTCGGAGAGGTTCCCGCAGGCGTCGCGGACGTAGCGGACGTTCTCCAGCGCCAGGTCACGGTCCGACAGCCAGGGGGTGTGGATGCCCTCGGTCATCATCCCGATCAGGATGATCGACTGCCCGGTCAGCACGCCGGCGAGATTGAAGAACGCGTCCAGCAGGTAGCCGGCGAAGATGTTGCCGGTCATGTGCTTGGTCGGCGGCATGTACTTCAGCGGCGCGCCCGGGAACAGCTCCCGGACGAGCTGGGCGTGCGCCAGCTCCATCCGGAACGACTCGGGGATCGCCGGGTTGATCTCGAAGGCGTGGCCGAGGCCGAGCTGGTCGTCGGCGAGGCCGGCCTCGTGCCCGAACCGCTCGTTCAGCAGCTGGCTGACGACCACGGTGTGCGCGGCGTCGACGGCGTCGGCGGTGGTGAGGTAGTTGTCCTCGCCGGTGTTGATGACGATGCCTGCGCGGGCGTGGATCTGCCGGGAGAACCGCTGGTCGATGAAGGTGCGGCGCGGGTTGATGTCGCGGAAGATGATGCCGTACATGCAGTCGTTCAGCATCATGTCCAGGCGCTCCAGCCCGGCCAGCGTCGCGATCTCCGGCATGCACAGCCCGGAGGCGTAGTTCGTCAGCCGCACGTACCGGCCGAGCTCGCGGGAGACGTCGTCCAGGGCCGAGCGCATCAGCCGGAAGTTCTCCCGCGTGGCGTAGGTGCCGGCGTAGCCCTCCCGGGTGGCGCCCTCGGGCACGAAGTCCAGCAGCGACTGCCCGGTGGAGCGGATCACCGCGACGACGTCGGCGCCCTCGCGGGCGGCGGCCTGCGCCTGCGGGATGTCCTCGTAGATGTCGCCGGTCGCCACGATCAGGTAGACCAGCGGCCGGGGCGGGTCGGCCCGGTCGGGGGTGGGCAGCTCGGCCAGCAGCCGGTCGCGCTCGGCGCGGCGCCGGTCGATGCGCGCCATGCCGCCGCGGGCCGCCTCGCCCGCGGCCTTGCGGGCGTGCTCGGCATCGGCGCCCGACGGCAGCCGGAACGACACCCGCCCCCGGGCGGCGGCCCGGGCCAGGTCGTCCAGGGAGCCGTGCGGACCGGCCAGCAGCGCGTCCCAGACCGGCAGGGCGAGCCCGTGCTCCAGGCCGACCTGGTCGCGGACGGCGTCGGCGAGGTGGTTGGCCCAGGGGCGCCCCTCATCGTCGGCGCCGGTCAGGCCGGCCAGCCTCAGCAGAGCCCGCTCGACCGAGACGGTGGTGTGGGAGCGGGCCATGTCGATGATGGGTTCGGCGGCCCGGGCGGCCAGGCGCCGGGCGGTGCGCACCGCCTCCGGGTCGAGGTCCAGCTTTCCCTGCGGCGCCATTGCCGTCTCCCCTCACGCAGCCGCCCCTCTCAGGCCGGTCCTAACAATCATCCTTCATACCGAGTTCTCTACGGGAGATCTTCCGGCACGGACACCGTATTCCACAAGAACTAGCGGCACATCTCCCGCCACCTTCCGCCGGCGACCAGCCCCATCTTTCCCCTCCGAGCGGTCATGTCACCCCCCGGTGACGGTCCGCGACAACCCATCACACAACGACAATGAGTAAAGCTATGCTCACCCCTGGTCACGGACGGACCGATTTCGGGAGGGGCATGATCGTTTATTTCGCGGCCGCGGCCTGCGCCGTCGGCGTGGTCATCACGGCGAGCCGGCTGGTACGACGAGCGCGCGGCACCGTGGACGACGCCGCCCCCGACGGCCCCACCAACTCCCACACCGGCGCGATGCTCTCCGCGCTGTTCCTGCTGGCGTTCGCCATCGCCATCGTCGTGCCGTGGACGACGTCGGACTCCGCCCGCTCCAACACCTACACCGAGAGCCAGGCGATCTCCGAGGCGTACTGGGCCGCCCAGCGCCTCCCCGCGGCCGACGCCCGGCGCGTCCAGGACGGGCTCATCGCCTACGTCGAACTCGTGCGCGGCCCCGAGTGGCGGCTGATGAGGCACGGCCGGCTCAGCTCCCGCGGCTGGACCGACCTCGACCGGCTCCGCCGCGAGGTCATCGCCGTCCAGGCCGGCACCGACGAGGCCAAGGACGCTCGCAGCGCCGTCCTGGACCACCTCGGCGAGATCTCCGCGGCGCGGCGGCAGCGCGCCATGGACGCCCGGACGACGCCCCCCGCCGGCCTGCTCGGCGTCACCCTCGTCACCGGCGCCGTGGTCCTGCTGCTGCCGTTCCTCGCGGGCGCCCGCCCGCGCGGCATGACGCTGGTGCCGCTGTCGCTGATGGCGGCGCTGCTCGCCGCCGGGGCCTACCTCACCGTCGACATCTCCCACGTGTTCAGCGGCGCCCTCGCCGTCGGCCCCGAGGCCTTCACCGGCCTGCACGCCGACCTGCAGCGCATCGCGGGAGGCGGCTGATGCGCCCCCGCCCCGCCGCCGCCCCGGCCAGGGTGCGGCGGCGCCGCACCCTGTCGGCGCGCGCACTGCCGCTCCGCAGGCCGCCCGGCCGGACGCTGCCGACCCTGGCGCTACCGGCTCTCACACTGCCCGCCGTGATGCTCGGCTTCCCCGCCGCCGCACAGGCCCACCCGACGCCGACGCCCCAGATCAGCCTGTGCATCGACATCGAGATCGGCGGCGGCCCCGCCGACGGCTGCGAGCCCCCGGACACCCCCGAGCCACCGCCCCCGCCCCCGCCCCCGCAGGAGCCGCCCTCCAACACCCCCGAACCCCCAGAACCCCCGCCGCCTTCGCCGACCCCGGAGCCGCCGGCACCACCGTCTCCGTCTCCTCCGGCCCCCGAGCCGCCCGCCCCGGCCCCGCCACCGGCAGCCGCGCCGAAACCGCCGCCCCCGGCCGCCGCGCCGCGCGCGCCGGTCCCACCTCCGCGGACGCGCCCGGAACCGGCGCCGCCCGCGCCGCCCAAGAAGGCCAAGAAGCCCGCACCGGTGCGGGCGCACGCGGCGCCCCGCCCGAAGAAGGCGCCGCAGCAGCGCCGCAACCCGCTGCGCTCCTCGCTCGTGCTGGTCGTCATCGCCGTCGTCATCAGCGCCGGCACCGCCATCGCCTTCGCGCACTGACCCACGCCTCCACCAAGATCCCGCTCGCCCCGGAGTAGCGCCGGAAGCCTCGACAAGCCGCAGGTCACGCCAGCGTGCCGCGACAGACCGAAGAGGTTCCCTTCGTCCTTCCGGCAGACAGCAGTACCCGGCCGCATGGCCCGCTTCGCGAGATGCTGGAGGGCGCCGTAAGCGGATGCCGACCAGCGCGCGGCTCCCGATGGCGGTGGGAGGCGGGGATGGAACCCGGCGCGCGGCCGTCCCCAAGACCGTCCATCCACCCCCACCGGGCAGGCGCGAAGACGCGGCCGGTGCGGGCGGGCGGGTTTGGTCAGGGGTGGCGGGCTACTCCGCCGAGGACGAGGAAGCGCTCCGGGTCGGTCACGGCCTCGGCCTCGTCCGGGCGCCACTGGGGCACGTACACCAGGCCGGGGTCGAGCAGGTCCCAGCCGTCGAAGAACCGCAGGATCTCCGCGTGGGACCGGGACACCGCCGGCGAGGTGGCCCGGTCGTAGAGCTTGCCGATCGCCGCGGTCTTGGTCGGCTGCGCCTCATCGGTGAGATGCGAGACCACCAGGGCGCTGCCCGGCGCGGCCGCGTCCCGCAGCGCCGCCACGATGCCGGGCGGATCCTCCTCGGGCCTGATCAGGTGCAGCGCCGCGACGAGCAGGAACGCGACCGGCTCGGAGAGGTCGACCAGCTCCTTCAGCTCCGGCGCGGCGAGGATGCCCGCCGGATCGCGCATGTCGGCCTGGACCACCCTGACGCGGTCGTCGCCCGCCAGGAGGGCGCGGCCGTGCGCCACCGCGACGTCGTCGTTGTCGACGTACACCACCCGCGCGTGCGGGGCGACCTCCTGCGCGACCTCGTGCACGTTGCCCTGCGTCGGGATGCCCGAGCCGATGTCGACGAACTGGGCGACGCCCTCCTCGGCGAGCGCGCGCACGGCGCGGCGCAGGAACGCCCGGTTCGCGCGCGCCAGCTCCCGCGCCCGCGGCTCGACCCGCAGCAGCCCCGTCGCGAGATCACGATCAGAGGCGAAATTGTGCGCTCCGCCGAGCAGATAGTCGTACACCCGTGCGACGCTTGGTCTACGGCTGTCGACCTCGGGTGGGATCCACTCGGAGTCCATTCGTCGTCTCCCTATGCCCGAAGTGGGGCCGTCCGCGACGCCTACACCATGGTCCACTTCCCGCTCATCGCCGGCGCCCTCTACATCGCCCT